>NZ_LFRG01000052.1:0-23421 GCF_001573875.1 Clostridium sp. ATCC 25772 | reverse complement strand
AGGATCAAACTCTCAATTTAAAAGTTTGAACTGCTTCAAGCAATTTGCTGACTATAATAGTCAATTTTTTACATCTTCCGATGTGAGCCTCTACAAAATAGATTCTCAAATGAATTAACTGGTTTTACCTATATTTATCTGTTTAATTTTCAAAGACCAATTCGTCATTACCTGACGACTTTTACTATTTTACTAGGTTTTAACTTCTTTGTCAACACTTTTTTTAAAACTTTTTTCAAAATTTTTAAGTGTCTTTTAAAGTTTAAATCCTTATCGCTTGAGCTACTTACTTGTTTGCCCCAGCGACAAGATTTATTATATATTTTTTAATCCTATTTATTTTTTGTTAAAATTGCTATTACTTGTATTTATTTTTCATTTACTTATTTTACTTTACATATGCTCTATTATTCATTTATCGACACTCCTGGTACAGTATTCATAAAAAATAACTGTTTTTATAAAAAATACCTTTTTTATTTTAAATATTCATTACTTTCTCACTATTTCCTATGATTAAAGTATTAAAAAAAGCCATTTAACAATAGGATAAAATACTATTGTTAAATGACCTATATACCTTTAGATTCCTAGTAACAAAGTAGCCACTCCAAAATAAATAATTAATGATAATGCATCTACTATTGTTGTTATTAATGGACTAGCCATTATAGCTGGATCTAATTTTAATTTTTTTGCTACTATTGGTAGTACACAACCTACTACCTTTGCTATAACAATAGTAAAAAATAATGTTATACTAACTGTTGCTGAAATAGCTAACTCAACCTTTTGTAAATAATATATTCTGAAGAAGTTAACAATGGATAAAATTACACCAACTATTAAACTAACTCTAATTTCTTTCCAAATTACTTTTAAAACGTCTCCCATTTCTATTTGACCTAATGCTAAACCTCTTATTATAAGTGTGGATGATTGAGAACCTGCATTTCCACCTGTATCCATAAGCATAGGGATAAATGCTGCTAAAATTACAACTGATTGCAATACATCATCATATTTTTGTATTATAGCTCCTGTAAATGTAGCTGAAATCATAAGAATTAACAGCCATATAATTCTATTTTTTGCTAACTTAAAAACACCAGTTTCTAAATATTCTTCTTCTGATGGCTCCATAGCTGCCATTTTTTGAATATCTTCTGTATTCTCCTGTTCTATTATGTCAACTATATCATCTATCGTAATTATTCCTACTAATCTTTTTTCGTTATCTACTACTGGCATTGCTGTAAAGTCATATTTTTTAAACTTATCAGCAACATCTTCCTGATCCTCTAGCGTATTGCAATAAATCACATTGCTTTTCATAATGTCTTCTATTTGCGTATAGTCATCATTCAATATCAACTGTCTAATAGATAAAACACCTTGTAACTTTCTATCTTTATCAATTATATAACAAGTATCTATAGTTTCTCTATCTATTCCATTTTTCTTTATATGTGATATAGCCTCTTCTACTGTCATCTTTTTCTTTAGACTCATATACTCTATGGTCATTATACTTCCTGCTGAATTTTCAGGATAATTTAAAAAGGAATTAATTTGTTTTCTCTTTCCTTCTTTAGTGTTTTTTAAAACCCTACTTACAACATTTGAAGGCAGTTCTTCTAAAATATCTATAGTATCATCTAAAAAAATCCTATCCATTATAATTCTAAGTTCATCATCGTTTATTGCTTCTATAATATAATGAATATCCTCTTTATTCATATAAGAAAATACTTCTGCTGCTAAATCTTTAGATAAAATTCTAAATGCTATTAGCATAGTTTCACTATCTAACTCTTCTAATAATTGTGCTATATCTGCTGGATTTTCATTCTGTAATAAATGTTTCGCTTCAACAAATTTATTTTTTCTTATTAGCTCTACTATTTTTTTGAATTCCATTTGCAATACCTCCTATTTAGGTACTGCTATTCACACTATTTACCTATATATTATAAACTTTTAAATAGTATATTATAATTGTTTATATATTTATTAGTAACTGCATGAATAGCAGCCATTACCAATTTGCCTATAATAAAACTACTGGCTCCATCATCCATGGCAGTCACCTCCTAAAATTTATTTTTAAAACAAAATAAAAATCCCTCAACCCATTAAGTAGAGAGATTTAAAATCAAAATAAAGCTATATTTAAAATTCTAAAATCTAATTTTCCTTAATACGTTGAGTTTTAGCTCTGTAAGACGTAGAGTTCTTCTCAGCCACATTAGATAAAACCTTAATTCGATAGTATCTGCTAACCCATTGGCGTCTCTGGACATTTCTGGGCAGTGGCGTATTTTCATACAGTAACCTCACCTAACAAGATAATTAATTTTTAATTTTGTTATATAATTTAATGATACTATTATCAATAACTAAAGTAAACCCTTACCTATTGTTTTTGTAGAAGATTTTATGATCTTGCCATTTTCCGTTTATATATAGATAATTTTTACTTACACCAAGTTCCTCAAAACCACATGCCTTTAATACACCTTGCGATTTTTCATTTGTTATCATTGTACTTGCTTCAATTCTATGTAATCCTAGTTCTTTAAAAGCAAATCCAATAGCAAGCCTTACAGCCTCTTTCATATAACCCTTTCCTTGGTATTCTTCATCAATTGAATATCCTATAAATGCATTTTTAAAAACACCCATAACAATATTGTTAATTCTTATTCTTCCTATAAATTTATTTTTTAGATATATTCCAAAATGAGCTGATTCGCCTTTTATAAATTGTTTGTAACTTTCTATCAAACTTTGTTTTTGATTTTCTATAGTGTAGAATCCCTCATCTCTATATGGTTCAAAAGGCGTTAAAAACTTCCTATTCCTTATATAATAATTTAATAAATCATTACTTTCTTGTGGAGTTAATACCTTTAATTTTATATTTACACCTTTTAAATTTGTTCCTAAATTAATATAATGAGATTTATACATACTTTCTGTTATACCAAATAAAAGTTCATATTCATACTTATTACAATTATTTATAATATTATCTTGTAATATTCCTTCAAGTTCAAAACCTATATTTGTAAATGCATTAGTATCTAGTTCTTCACTACATAAGACATTTACCTTATTTACCTTATGATTATTAAATAAGATGTTTAACATAATCTTTAAAGTATCTAACATATACTCATAGCTATTATTTTCTTTATAAAATTTTAGCCTAAACAAACAATTTTTATTAACTTCATCAATTTCAATTATATATATTCTGCCAATTGTTATTCCTAATCTATCTTTTATTGTATATTCTTTATTTCTACCTTTTGCTACAACCAAATCAACTAAAGCACTTTTATTCATCATAAATCCCTACCTCAAACTAAAGTTTTTGTATTTCTATAAGTCAAAATCAAGAATGCTATGGAAATTACTAAACTAATTGGTATTAAATAAAATGCTTTTTCAGTACCTATAACATCACTAAGATTTCCTATAAATTTATTTAGTAACATATTGATAGTACTTGAAGTTGTAATTATTATTCCAGACATATATATAGCATTTTCTTTAAAGGTATTACCAATAGTACTTACCACAGTTGGAAATGTAATAGCAAAAAATAATCCTGATATACAAATTAAAAACATGCCTCTCTCACCTAGTATTAAACTGCTAGTATATAAAACTAATGCAATACTAAGAGAAATTATTACCGTTTTAAAATATCCTACTTTTTCTGCTACAAATCCACCAAGTAATCTTCCCACAGTTAATAATATAAAAAATATTGATAAATATATTGTACTCTTTTGATAATCAAATTTGTAAGTTTCTTGCAAAAAATTTACTAACCAGTTAGCTGTTGCAACTTCGGCAAACACATAAAAACCTAAACCAATAGAATAAAAATAATACATCTTATTTTTCAAAACTACTTTAATACTTCCCTTACCATCTTTTTTAACAGCTTTATAATCTACATTAGGCTCTGGTATTTGTATAAATAAAAATATTATAAATGCCAATAGAAATAAAACACCTATAAAAATATAAATGCTTCTCCAGTTAAATCCTCTAGCTAAAAAAGCCCCTGTTCCTGCTTGTGTTAATGTAGACCCTACACCATAACAAAAATGAGTTAAGTTCATAGCTACTGCTTGAAATCCTATGGCTAGCATTGGAACTAACGTATTTATTGATATACATATCAATGCAATTCCAACATTCAATATAAATATGCATATCAATAGCATTTTATACCCACTAGACACATAAAACAAAAATGCTGACAAAACTACTACTAAAAATCCTAATCCATAAGTTCGTTTTTGTCCTATTTTTTCGCATAATATTCCACCTAAGTAAGTAAATAAAACATAACCTATACTACCTATTAAAAATATATCACCTATATTAGAATTTGTTATCGAAAAACTTTGTTTAAATGCTGGCACTAGTACCCCTTTTACATTATCCGCAACAGCAACAAAAAGCATAGTGATAAATATAAATATTAAGGTAGATATGTTCTTTTTCTTTTTCAAAAAATCACCACCTTCAAATACTAATTATATATTATAACCTATTTAGATTGAATAGCTAAATATAGGTTAAAATACATAATATATTTATTAAGCAAATATTATATATTATTTTTAAATAACAAATAATAAATTATCCTTTAAATTTTCATTTTATAGTAATATAATCTTATAGAAAATTTTAAATAGAAAGGTTGATCTTAGTGAACAAATCTAATATATCTAAATTAAAATTATTTTTAGTAGGCTTAGAAAACAGATATGCTGAAAATTTATCTATCTTCAAAGATATTAATGTAGTTTATAGTACTGGGCTTAAAACTTTTAAAGGTGTTGCAAAAATAGATAATAATTTATTAAAATATAACTTCAATGGGGTTACTAATGAAATTTCTATCTCCGAACTCTTTAATACAATTACAAAAGAAGCTGAAAGGTATGATAGCCTTTCTCTTATTTATAGTGAGCGTGGTGAAATTATTTCTATAACTGCTGATAATAAGAACGTATCAATGAAAAATACACAAATAAAAGATATTGAATCTAATGAGAAATCTAAAAAAGATGATTTTCCTGGAAATACTTCTACCTTATTAAACAGAGATTACTATATAAAAGTAGGAAAAGCAGATGCCCTACTTAAAGAAATTAACATAATGACTAAAGATGGTAAAATTAAAAATGATAAGGTAAGAAAATATAATCAAATAGACCATTATGTTGAACTTTTAAGTGAGATATTAGATGATTTACCTAGAAACAAAACTATAAACATTTTAGACTGTGGTTGTGGTAAATCTTATCTTTCTTTTGTTCTTAATTATTATTTTACAGAAGTAAAAAAAAGAAAATGCCATTTTATTGGGTTAGACTATTCAAAGTCAGTTATAGATAGTTCAAAAAAAATAGCCCAGAATCTTGGCTATAGAAATATGGAATTTCATGCTGTTGATATAAAAGATTATAAAACAGATAAAAATATTAATGTTGTTATCTCTCTTCATGCCTGTGATACAGCGACAGATATGGCCTTAGCTTTAGGTATAAAGTTAGATTCTGATATTATAATCTCAGTTCCATGCTGCCACAAAGAACTACTATCTCAATATAAATATGACCCTTTAAAATCTGTTTTAAAACATGGCGTCTTTAAAACAAGATTTGCCGATATCTTAACTGATGGAATGAGATCATTACTGCTTGAGGCTAAGGGTTACGATGTTTCGGTAGTTGAATACATATCTCCCCTTGAAACACCTAAAAATATTATGATTAAGGCTATAAAAAAATATGATGAAAATACTGAAGCAATGGATGAATATATGAACTTAATGTACAATTTCAATGTATATCCTGCATTATATAGTTATTTAAATGAATGGTAAATAAAAATAAAACACTATCAAAGGGATAGTGTTTTATTTTTATATTAAACTATAATATAATCAATATTTTTTATAAATCGTTTATAATATCTTTTACAACCTCACTAGCAATAATCATTCCTGCCACTGGTGGCACGAAACCTATACTTGCTGGTGTTACTCTTTTTCTTATTGTTACTTTATCATTATCAGTAACATTGGTTATATCTTCTACTTCTTCTGGTAACGGAGTAACAGGAAGCTCTTCTGAAAATAAAACTTTTGTCTTTTTAATTCCTCTTCTTTTTAATTCTCGTCTCATAACCTTAGCTAGTGGACATACATTAGTCTTATATATGTCAGCAATTTTAAATTGAGCAGGGTCTAACTTATTACCTGTTCCCATTGAACTTATTATCGGTATGTTTTTTTCGTTACAATATACTATTAAATCTATTTTAGATGTAACTGTATCTATTGCATCTATAACATAGTTTATATTTTCTCCTATTATACCTGGTATATTTTCCTTTGTAACAAAAGTTTGATGAGTTATTACATTGCAATTAGGATTTATATCTAATATTCGTTCTTTCATTGTCTCTACCTTACTTTGTCCTACAGTTTTAAAAGTAGCATGAATTTGTCTATTTATATTACTTATGCTTATGTCATCATTGTCTACTAATATAAGAGTTCCAACTCCACTTCTTGCTAATGCCTCTGTTGAAAAGCTCCCAACTCCACCTATTCCAAATATAATGATTGTGCTATTTTTTAACTTATTTAAAGCCTCAAATCCTATCAATCTTTCAGTTCTTGATAATGAATGTTCTGGCATAAAATCACTTCCCTTTATATATTAATTTTAATCCTTTTAATTATACTCTTTATTATTACCTAAATCTTAATAACTAAATAGTTTTTTATATTTTACATAAATATTAAATTAATATCAAATAAAAAAGTAGGAAATGTTAGTAATTATCTAAAAAATAATTAAACTTAACATTTCCTACTACTTTATATAAAGTTTATTGTATACGTCTAATAAAGATTGAACAACCTCTCTTTTCACCCATTCCTTCTCAACCTCACTTATATAGCGCCCTTTAGAGTTTTATCTATTTTCCCAAATTCTTCAAAGTTTAATAAGGTCTGACCAATAATTTTCAAATACTTTTACCCCATTTTGCTACTTCTCCTTTTGTATCCTCATTTTTTTCTCTCTTTATTCCCCTTTCTACTCCTTCATCTTCCTCTTTCTTTTTCCCTTATTCTCTCCTCTCTAGCCTATTTTCAGAAGAGGAAATTTTACCCTTGGATTCAATAAATGAATAAAAAGAAAGAAAGGTTGCCTCCCGAAGGATAACCTTTCTTTACCATCATTCAATTTTTATTTTTTCTGTTAGGTCTTTTTTTATACATACATTTATTGTAGTTGTAAAAAAACATTAAACAACCACACTCTCCTTCCTTAAATCTTTGAAACGCTCTCACCACTTTTATTGTTCATTTTTTATTCTATCAAAAGAGGAATCAGTTTTTTCTCCTCGCTCTCTTCTAACTTATTGTTCAATCTTTTTGCCTAGTTAAGGTTTTTGGGTTAACTACATAACAGTAATAAGATTTATGGTATAAGTTATAATATATTTGTAACGGATGCCTTTCCATTAAGTTTAACCTGTAAAGGTGAACCCATATCAATAACTTTTCCACCTAACGGACCTCCATCTAACCCCATATCTAAAATATATTCTGAATTTCTTATAATTTCTGAATTATGTTCCACTATTACTATACTATTACCTCTTGCCACCATTTTTTTAAGTAATTCTATCAGTTTTTTCACGTCGCTGTAATGTAGCCCGACAGATGGTTCATCCAATATATACATTATATTATTTTTAGGTTCATCACTTAAATATTTCGCTAGTTTAATTCTCTGCGCCTCTCCGCCTGATATTGTTAACGCCGATTGTCCTATTCCTATATATTCCAAACCTACATCAATTAAACATTGTAATATTTGGCTAATTTTTTTATTTTCACTAAAAAAATCATAAGCCTCTATTACACTCATGCTTAATACTTCATATATATTTTTGCCATTATATTTTATATCTAAAACCTTTTCTTTATATCTTCTACCTTTACATTCATCACATTCAATATATGTATCAGGCATAAAACTCATATCAACTTTTATATTTCCATCACCTTTGCACTTCTCACATCTTCCACCTTCTACATTAAAACTAAAATTTGATTTTGTTACTTTGTTTTTTTTGGCATCTACTGTTTTTGAAAAAATATCTCTTATTAAATCAAACATACCTGTATATGTAGCAATATTAGACTTTGGACTTCTACCTATTGGTGATTGATCTACCTTAATAACTTTATCTATATACTCTTTCCCCTCCATTGCTTTGCAGTTAACAACTTTCCTTTTATTTAAAGATGGTTCAATAATATTATTAATAATCGTACTTTTACCCGATCCCGATCCGCCAGTTATAACAACAAATTTATTTAATGGGATTTTAAAATCTTGCAAAATAACATTATTAGAAGTCGCCTCAATTATATTTAAGAACTTATTGTTTTTATCGTTTATCTGATTGTATTGAATATCTTTATTGTAATACTTCAAATACTCACCTGTAGATAACTCTAACTTTTTAATAATTTCTTTTGGTGTACCTTTAAATATTATCTCTCCTCCATTAATTCCACCTTTTGGTCCCATATCTATTATATAATCTGACTTTAGCATAATCTCTGCATTATGCTCTACTAGTAATATTGTATTTCCTTTTGCCTTAAGATCATTAAGTATATTAGAGATATTTTTAATATCATTCATATGCAACCCCATTGTAGGTTCATCTAGTACATATAGTAATCCTGATAATCCACAAGACAATTGATTTGCTAACCTTAATCTTTGAATTTCTCCTCCTGATAAAGTTGGCACACTCCTATATAATGATAAATATCCTAATTTTACTTTTTCTAAATTTTCAATCCTTTTTTCTACCTCATTTGCAATTTCCAAAAATATCTTATCCCTTATATCTCCATCACTTTTAACATTATCCTTCATCCATACTTTTAATTCTGTTATAGGCATTTTATGAATATCATATATATTTTTCCCATATAACTCCACTTCTAATCTATCTTCTTTTAACCTTGAACCATTACATTTTGTACAACGAGTCCTAATTAGAAATTTTTGTATACCTTTTAAAGTAGATGGTGTCTCAATATCGATAAGCTTATTATTTAACTCCTTATAAATGCCTACAAATTTTACTGATTTATTTCTATAATTCCCTTTGTAGTTTTTATACCTAATAGTAAATTTAACATCACTTTCTCCATATAATAAAAATTCTAACTTATTTGCATCTAATTTATTTAATTCTACATCTAAATCTATCTCATAATATTTAGCCACTTCATTTAACAATTTATTATAATAATCTTTATTAGTCTCATTCCAGTAAATTATTGCTCCATCGTTAATTGACTTATTGAAATCAATTATTTTTTCCTCATTAATTGAATATTCTTCTCCAGTTCCTTTACATTTATTACACCAAGAACCTATATTATTATACGAAAAATCTCCCTCAGTCCATGATAAATTTGTATCTATATTAGCAATCCTAGAAAATAATAATCTTATAAATTGTGATATATCTGTTACAGTTCCTACTGTAGACCTTGGATTTCTATTTGTCTGTTTTTGTGAAATTGCGATTGCAGGTATTAAATTATTTATTTTATATACATCAGGTTTTTTCAATGATGATGTAAGCATACTTATATTCATAGACATACTTTCTAAAAACATTCTTTCACTTTCTGCATATATAGTATCAAAAACCAACGAAGATTTTCCCGAACCTGAAACCCCAGTTACTACAGTTATTTTATTTAACGGTATCGTAACATTTATATTTTTAAGATTATTTTCTTTAGCACATAATACTTGTATATTGTTCATATTTCTCACTTCTCCCTAATAAAAATACCACTTATATTTTATTAATATTCTGTATTCTCCTTTAAACTACTTCTTATAGAAAATGTATCTAATAAACCATTTCCTATTATAATAGAATCAAGCAAATTCATATTAAACATCTTTGCAATTTGCCCTATTTGCTTTGTAATCTTTATATCATATTCACTAGGTTTCATATTGTTTGATGGATGATTATGTGCAATAATTAAATATTTTGCATTGCATAATAAAGCAATTCTAAATATTTCACCAACTGAAACATTTATTGAGTCAATTGTTCCTATATTAACAATTGATATATTTATAGGCTTATACGCATTATCCATACAAATTAATGCTAATTTTTCAACTGTCGATGCTCCTATCAATCTATGAAATATCTCCTTAGATTCTTCAATCCCATAAATTTTATCCTTATCAATTTTTAAACTATAATCTTCAACAAGTCTAACTCTAACAATTGGAATTATACTTTCATTATCCCATTGCTTCATATTACATCTATTACCTTTTATATTTTCCATTACTTCCACACCAAGGACATTCATCTAATTTTTTAACATAATGATATTTAATATCCATTGTATTAATATTAAATTCCCCTCTTCTATTTATATTTGTTGGATCTATTATTTTCGACAACACTTTAAATGCATCAGTTGCAGCAAAACTAGCGGCTAAAGAGCACATTGGACCAAAACTTCCTATCTTTCTTGTTTCTCTTGCTAACTTTTTCATATTAGAAGTTTCCAATTGATTTCTCTCCTTTAACTGTATTTCAAAGCACTTTACACATGCAGTCTTGTTTGGAATTACTGTCTGTCCAATTAAACTAAGATGAAGATTATATCCCCCACCTATTATATGAGGTATATTTTTCACCATACAATACTCCCCAACCCATTCAGATGTTTGATCTACTGTTGGTTTATCTGCACAATTTATTATTAAATTTACAGATTCATTTATAACACGCTCTAATACTCTTTCTTCTATTTTTATATTAACCGATTTTATAACTAAATCATCTTCAATTTCTAATAACCTATTCGTTAAAACTTCTGTTTTTTTCTTTCCTACATCACCCTCACCATATCCCCATTGTCTATGAATATTTGTTATCTCCACCTCATCTGGATCTATAAAAATAAAGTTCCTTACTCCTAACTGAACTAAATTTGCTGCTATCCAAGATCCAACAGCACCTAAGCCTATTATTACAATCCTTGAGTTTCTAATATTCATCCAAGAACTCAATACCTCATCTTCTGTTTTACAATAATCCTCTAACATTGAAAAAACCCTACCGTATTTCTCCCTTAACTCTATGTTTCTTATTTCTTCATCAACTATAATGCTTCTTTCTTTTAATATATCTACCAACTTTTCTATTTGCTCTATACTTTTTTCATCTAAATTTAATTTGTTTTTAATATCTAATAAGGTATTTTCCCCATTCATTTCCTTTAATATTTTCAAAATCTTTTCAGCATTAACCTTTACCATAAAACTTTCTCTTGTATTCCCTTTAAAAAACTCTACTATATTATCATCTAATTTTACTACACCTACAGAACTTCTAATTTTAGGCTTCATTAACAATACCTCCACATGTTACACAGAATTCATTTCTTGAAACATCTAAGTATTCAATACTATATTTATTAAAATTAACTTCTCCTCTAACCATCTTTTTAAAATCATTGCTATTAGGATTAATTATATACTTGATTATTTGCATAGTTGCATAACTTGATGAAAATAATGAGAGTGATGACAAGCCTCCATATTCATTAACTTTATCTATATGCCTTTTACTTTCAGGCTTCCAATTTGATAACTTCTTTTTAAAATATTGAGTATAACATTCAACACATGGTGTAATCCCCGGTATAATCAATTCTCCTGTACTCATCAAATGTATATCGAATCCACCAGCTATATAGTGAGGTTTTCCTAAATGCACACATTCTCTTGAAATTTTCAATGATGTATACCCAATGTATGGTTCATCCATTGTATTTACTATAAAATCACTTCTCAATATAATATCTTTTATATCTGTTTCTGGCGTTAATTTTAATTTGATACATTCAACATTTATATTTTTGTTTATTAATAACAATTCTTCTTTTAATGCTTCTACTTTAGAAATTCCTAAATACTTGTTCTTGAAATATAAATGTCTAACCGAATCTGACTCGTCAATATCACCATTATCTATTAAAATGATTTTTTCTATCCCAGTCATAACTAATTCAAGTGCAATGTTACCTCCAATTGCTCCACATCCAAAAATACATATGCTTGTATTTTTTATATTTCTCTGAGCAATTAAACCAGATAATTCTCCTGTATCAAATTCAGATAAATAACTAATTTGTCTATCATATCTAATTACATCTACATTAGATAATATGATCTGTTTATCCAAATCTATTACTTCTACCACTACATTCTTTTTCATTAGAAACTCTATTGCTGCTTTTATTGACTCTAAACTAAAATTCTTATTTGTATTCCTCTTTAACTTTTCTTGCATTTCTTGAAATGTATCACCGTCTATACATTTTACTAAGTCTATAACCTCTTTACTTACTTTAAACTCTATTGTTTGTCTTGTATTCATAAAATATATATATAAGATATCTTCTCCTATTATATATACATCGACACTTTCGCGTATTTTATATTTCATTTTATTTCCTTCCTAAATAAAAAACTCTTCAAAAACTTGAAGAGTTCTATACTTTTATAATTTAAATCTTTTTAATATTGTATTATACCTGAGTTTACTTCTAAAAACTCTCCCCATTCTTCTTCTGTTGCAGCGATCCCATTTTGTGTACAAGATCTAGTACAACAACATGAACGTCCAGCATTAGAACAATCAGCAGTATAATCCGCCATAAGGTGCTTTTCATCCACAACCTCAAAAATAAAATCTTCTGCTTTAAACTCCACTAATTTTTCCATAATATACCTCCACAGTCTATATATTCTATTTAATTTTATCATTTGCTTAGCCTAGTGTAAAGGCTAACATTAAGTTTAGCAATCACAACTATTACTCTAATAGTTTTCTAGACTAGTGTAATTTACTATTAATTCATCAATTTTTTCAAACCTTCGATCTCCTTGTGGAAAGGTTCTTAACACTTTTGAAAGTTCTGTAACATACATATCTATTAATGTCAATATTTTTTTGGTTCTTTCCATTCTTAGTTGAATTTCATTAATTCAAGATTTAAAATTTTGCTCCTTAATAGATCAAAACTACATCGTCCATACATAATGCGTTTAATTACTTTTAATTTATTTACGCTTCCTTCTGCTATACCATTATTATAATCATACATTAGTGCATTTTTTACTGAATCAATATCTCTTTTAATCCCATTTATAAATGAATTAATAAGTTGTTCAATATTTAACTTTGAAGCCTTAATTATCCAAGAATCTAATCCATCAGAACATTTATTTTTTAATAATTTCTAAATTTAGAAACTATATCAACTATTTTTTTATACTTTGGAACTTTTTCATATACTTTATTCAAAATTAAAGGTGTTAGCTCTTTAATTTTTTCTATAGGATTGAAAATTAATTTTATAAGTACATTGCGATCAACTAGTATATGTTGAGTTTTATTATAAGAATTATTTTTGCAATTATCAATTAATAACTTTTTTCTTTTAGATATATAATGTCTAAGGTTAGACGATGAACCAATATAACCTTTGTTTTTAATTTTCCCTAAAATCTGTGTAGAGGTTGCTCCTAAATCAACCATTTCATCTATAAGTGAAAGATATGGATCTAACTTACTTTTTCTTTTTGAGCCTAAATTACCATTTATACCTGTTATAGTTAGATCTAAGTATTTAGATATAGTTCTTCTATCAAGATTTAACTCTCTAGCTATTTTACTTACAGAAGAATAATTATTTTTCATTTTTCTAACTTTATTGATAAGTTCCTGTTTATTTTTAGTTTCTCCTGTTATTTTAAAGTCAGTTTACTTTTACCATAATAATTTATGGCATTTGGATTTAAATTAACGATTTTATTTAAAGTTGTTATATTCATTTTTAAGTTTTGGCAAATTTCTGTTTTAGTAAATCCAGAATTAATCATATTTAGTGCTTTTAAAGCTCTTTCATTTCTAGTCAGTTTTTTATTTTTATTAACTCACGATTTGTTTTTATCCGATTCATCAAAAATATCTTTATCAATTACTATTTTAGTTTTTAAAATTTTATTTAGATATTTCTTACAATATGTAGTTAAATTTTTTAATAAATGAAATCTATCACTGATTTGAACAGCCTTAGCATGTGCCAAAGATATAGCATTTTTATATGTGATATACCCATCTCTTGAAACTATTTTTAGATTTGGATATGTTTTTAACCATTCTACAACATCATTAAGTTCTCTAGAAAAGATTATATCAATAATTTGATGTGTGTCTATATCAACCATCATTGTTCCATATTTTTGTCTCTTTTTCACATCAAAATCATCAATACAAATCTTTGTTATATTCTCTTTATTTATCATTATCTCTTTCTTTTTTTAAAAGATTACAAATAGTACTTTTACCTACATTTGCAATACTTCTTTTTAAATATTTAGATGCTGTTATTGAGCTTAAGCTTAAAGATAAAGTAATAATTTCATTTTCTAAACGTTTCGTTTTTTTCCTTTAGGAGATATAAAATCAAATTTTTCTGCAAAAGTTTTATAATTACAGTTAGGATTGTTTCAGAACATTTTTCTATTATTTAAAATAATAGTCACCTTTTTATCTTGAATTGGCAAGTCTTGAAAACTTTTTAAATATCGTGAATGAACTTTTTTAGATATTCCTCCACAAAAGGGACATATGACTTCGTTTCGATTAGAGACAGCATTTGTATACATAGTGTCATCAATAATCTCATACCTAACAAATTCAAGATTTTTATCTAAAAGTTTAATAAATTCATTCATCATAAAACCTACTTTCAAAATATAGAATATCTACAATAATATATAAAAATAAGTCTAAATTCAACTAACTATGGAAAGAACCATTTTTATTTTAGCATTCATATCTATTTTCAGAATATGAAATTTTACCCTTGGATTCAATAAATTAACAAAAGAAAGAAAGGTTGCCTCCCGAAGGATAACCTTTCTTTATCATTATTCAATCTTTATTTTTTCTGTTCGGTCTTTTTTTATACATACATTTATTTTAATTCATGAACAAATATACCGCTTCTTAACTTAGGCTCAAACCATGTAGACTTAGGTGGCATAACTCTTCCTGCATCAGCTATATCCATAAGTTCCATTATGCTAGTTGGATACATTGAAAAGGCTACCACCATTCCTTCTTCCACTCTTTTTTCTAGTTCTTTTAAGCCTCTTATGCCTCCAACAAAATCAATTCTATCACTTGTTCTAGGATCTTCTATTGCAAGTATTGGTCTTAATAAATTATTTTGTAATATAGAAACATCTAAACTATCTACAGGATCTTTTTCATTATAAGTACCTTTTTTAGCTGTAAGCTTGTACCATTTCTTATCTATATACATACCAAATGTACATTTTTCTGATGGTTTATATGGCTCACATATATCACAAGGTTTGATTTCAAATTTTTCACTTACCTTATTTAAAAATTCATCCTTAGAATTTCCATTTAAATCTTTAACAACTCTATTATAATCCATTATATATAAATCTTCTGATGGGAATATAACAGATAAGAAAAAGTTAAATTCCTCATTTCCATTATAATTTGGATTTTCTTTTCTTCTTAATTGTCCCACTTTTACAGCAGAGGCTGCTCTATGATGTCCATCTGCTATATAAAGATATTTAACATCTTTAAATAAATTTTCTAATTTTTCTACTGTATTTTTATCATCAATTAGCCAAACTATATGTGAAATACCATCTTCTGATACAAAATTATATTCAGCTTCTTTTTTAGTCCAGATCTCAACTATTTCATCTATTTCTTTTATATTTTTATATGTTAAAAATATAGGACCTGTATTTGCATTACAATAATCAACATGATTTATTCTATCTTGTTCCTTTTCCGCTCTAGTATGCTCATGTTTTTTTATTATATCATTCATATAATCATCTATAGATGTACATGCAACTATACCAGTTTGTTCTCTTCCATCCATTACTTGTCTATATATATACATTGATTTTTCTGCATCTTGAATATATATTTTTTTATCAATCATCCCATAAAGATTATCTCTTGCCTTTTCATATACAACTTTATCATACTGATTTGTACTTGGATTTAAATCGATTTGTGCTTTATCTACATGCAAAAAAGAATATGGATTAGATTTTACCATTTCTCTTGCTTCTTGTGTATTCATGACATCGTATGGTAATGCAGCAACTTTATCTACTAAATCTTTTCTTGGTCTTATCGCTTTAAATGATTTTACTATTGCCATAGGTAGATTCCCCCTCTTTATTTAAAAATTTCTGTTATTATAGTTACTATTTCTTCCCCGATTCTTTGTTGAGCCTCTTTTGTTGACGCTCCTATATGAGGTGTAACAGAAACTTTTGGATGATTTATTAAATCTGTATTTTTAGTTGGCTCCTCTTCGTAAACATCTATTCCTGCACCAGCTATAACTTCATTATTTAAAGCTTCTATTAAAGCTTTTTCACAAACTACTCCACCTCTTGCACAGTTTATCAAATAAGCAGTTTTTTTCATTAACTTGAATTCGTTTTCACCTATTACAGCTTTTCCACCTTGACTTGGTATATGAAGTGATACATAATCTGATTTTTGTAATAATTCCTCTAATATGCAATACTCATATCTATCGTAACCGTCTAACTTACCTCTTCTATTATTATAAAGTACTTTCATACCTAAGGCTTCAGCTCTTTTAGCCAATTCTTTAGCTATTCTTCCAAAACCAATTAATCCTAAAGTTTTGCCTGATATTTCTGTTCCTTTATATTTTTTCTTATCCCACTTACCTTCTCTCATAGATACATTAGATAGTGAAATAAATCTTGCTATTGCAAACATATGAGCCAGCGCTAATTCTGCTACTGATGCACTACTAGCATTTGGTGTATTTCTAACAGTTATTCCTTTTTCCTTCGCATAATCCACATCTATATTATCAACACCTACACCACCACGAATTATAAGTTTTAATTTTCCAGTTTCTAAAGCTTTATCTATTATTGGTTTTCTAACTTTTGTAGCACTTCTTACAACTACTACATCAAATTCTTTTAGAGCATTTCCAAGTTCTTCTGGTTCATAAAACTGTTCAACAACGTCAAACCCTTTTTCCTTTAAATCCTTAACAGCTGAAGCTGACATACCATCAGTAACTAATATTCTTATCATTTTATAGCCCCCCAAATTTACTTTTTATTCCTATCTATTTCAAAATCATACTTATATGTTTTTAGATTCCTAAACATTGGACATATACTTAAATTACTTCCCCAAACAATTTAAATATAACTTTCATCCAACTATAGTGCTCTAAACTAAACTTTAAAGCTAGCCATTTACCAAATAAGAAGATTTAAAATTAATATTTTACTGTTAGTTAATAGCTTTCTTTTAACTATTAACTAACTACAGTTGTACTTATTTTTATCAACTAATAACAAAGATTTGATAAATAACTTAAATATAAGCTTATTTCCTTATATATACCATAATAAATTAAGAATGTATCTGCATTGTATTAGCTATAATTTAAAATAAATTATAGCTAATACATACTGATGTCTTTTATACTGTAAATTTAAGACACCCCAAAGAGTGATTATATACTTAAATTAAATAGCATTATAATAAGCTTTATAATTTTAAGTTTATTCACTATGTTATAGCAAGTTACATTCTTAATTATCTATTATTTTTTAGTTAAGTCCTAAAATTTCATCTATTACCTTTAATAATTCTTTTACTTCTTCTGGTGTAGTTTCTGCCATATGAGCTATTCTGAAAGTTTTATCTTTAAGTTTTCCATATCCATTAGATATTTGATATCCTCTTTCTCCTAAAGCTTTATTTAATGCAGCTACATCTATATTTCTTGTATTTTTCACATTAGTTAATGTGTTAGACATATAATTTTCATCTGGGAATATTTCAAAATGTTTTCTAGCCCAATTTCTAACAATTTCTCCGCCTTCTATATGTCTTTTATATCTATTTTCTAATCCTTCTTTATTTATAATTTTATCTAGTTGGTATTCAAGTGCAAACATGTGTGATAGTGATGGAGTTGAAGGATATTGATAATCTTTCTTTTGGATATAATTATATAATGATAATAAATCTAAGTACATTCCTCTGTTTGGAACTTCTTTAGCTCTTTCTACTGCTTTTTGTGAAAACGTACAAACAGACATTCCTGGAGGAAGTCCTATAGCTTTTTGTGTGGATGCAATACATATGTCTACTCCCCACTCATCCACTTTTAATTCTGTACCTGCAGCTGAGCTTACTGTATCTAAGCAAAATACTACATTAGGATATTTCTTTACAACGTTTCCAATTTCATCTAAAGGATTCATTACTCCTGTAGAAGTTTCATTATGAGTAACTGTTATTAAGTCATACTTTCCTGTAGCTAAAACTTCATCAACTTGTTCTGGTGTAGTTGGTTTTCCCCATTCAACCTCAAATTTATCTGCTGGAACATTATTTGATATGGCCATGTCATACCATCTATTTCCAAAAGCTCCTATTGAAAAAATAGCTGCTCTTTTAGCAGTACATGATCTAACGGCCCCTTCCATTAAACCACTTCCTGAACTTGTAGAAACCAGTATTTCTTCTTTTGTATTAAATATTTTTCTCATATATTCACTTATAGTTCTTTGAATTCTTGAAGCTTCCTTACTTCTATGTCCTATCATCGGCATAGACATTTTTTCTAGCACATCTGGTGCTACATCTACTGGTCCAGGTATAAATAATCTTTTATGCATTATAACCCCTCCAAAATTTAATAAATTATATAGTCCCCTTTAATTTTAAGTATATCTAAAATCAATATAATTCTATCATTTGGAATAATTTTCTTCAAGTTGAAATATTGCAAATTTATAAAATATTCTAAACAATTAAGAAATCAAATAGTTGTCTATATATCTATTTATTATTAATTTACCCTTATTTTGCTATAAACATCATCAAATAGATCCTTAATACATTTTCCTCTTACATAATTTTTGCATGTACTACAGCTTTGACTAGATTCAACAAAACTCATAAGTGAATATGTATGTCTACAGCTATAACCATGACAATTTTGTGCAACTCTCATTTTTACTTCATTACTAATCATAATAAATTCTCCTTATCATATAAATATTAATTAAAATTTTTATATAGGGTTCCAAATTTGCTTTTTAACTTTTGGTATACCCTCAATAGTAATCAACTGCTTAACATTACCTTTAATTCATGAATAGATTTAAATTAGAGCTTATTTTACTATAGTATTTGTATTTTTGCGAAAAAAATTAGCAGTATTAAAAAATTCTGCTAATTTTCCATTTCTATAATTGATTCAGTTTCCCTACAATATTTAGTTATTATACACTGTCCTAGATTTCTTGGACAATTTCTACACATACAATTGCTCTCCATACCATTACAATTTTTATTTATGTACTCAGGACACTTTTTACAGTTAAAAACAACAATATCTGCACCCATTATTGTTGCTCCTCATTTTCTTGTAATTTATATCTCTTTCTATGAGCAACCATTATTTCATTTAATATTTCTCCAGTAAATGGTGGTGTATATGATATAGCATTCGCACCTGCTTCTATTGTCTCTTTAATACTTTCTTCTGTCGGTCCACCAGTTGCCATAATTGGGAACTCTGGATACTTCTCTCTTATCTTTCTTACAATATGTGCTGTTCTTTTAGCTCCAGATACATTTAATATAGTAGTTCCTGAATTTATTCTTCCTTCTATGTCTTCATATTCTGAAACAACAGTAACAATTATAGGTATATCTATTGTTTCTCGCATTTGCTGTATTACTTCATTTGGCGTAGATGAGTTAACAACAACACCCATAGCACCTTTAAATTCAGCATCTAAAGCTAAGTTGATTATTCTTTTTCCTGTGGTAATAGATCCACCAACTCCACAAAATACGGGAACATCAGATGCTAATAACAATGCTTCTGTTATTCTCGGTTGAGGAGTAAAAGGATATACTGCAATAACTGCATCTGCATTTGTATTCCTTATTATTGCTACGTCAGTTGAAAAAACAAAGGATTTTAGCCTTTTACCAAATATAATAATTCCACTAGCATCTCTAATTGCTCTAGGTAACTCAATCATATGGCTTCTTAATAATCCTTTAAATTCTGGTACAAATTTTCTCATAACTTTTCTCCTTTACCGTTTATAAAATATGATTAATATATATAATATATATTATATATCATTGTAATACAATAATTTTAAATAAAAATTATAGCTTTAAAATATATGTACATGCTATACTATAAACATAAAATATCTATCTAAGGGGGGACATATTATAGTAACTTTTAAAAATTCAAAATATTTGCCCTATTTTCTCATCATTTCATATTGCTTTGTATTATTTTTTATATCTTTACTTTTAGAACCTCCAATTGAATTATTTAATGGATTAACTAAAATAGTCATGGAATCTGATATATTAATAACTGATTACATAGCTTTATCTGGTTTAGGACCTTCATTTTTAAATTCAGCCCTTGTAATGTTAACTTTAACTTTATTATTACTACACCTAAAAATAGAGCCAACTGGTCCTATAATAGCAGGTTTACTAACCACTGCCGGCTTTTCATTATTTGGTAAGAATATAGTTAACATATGGCCAATCGTCTTTGGTGTATGGTTATATTCTAAATATCAAAAAACACCATTTTCTAACTTCGTGGTTATAATGTTATTCGGAACAACATTAGCTCCAACAGTAACATTTCTAATGTTTTCTGATATATTTCCTAATTTACTATCAATTGTAATATCTTTAAGTATAAGTAGTTTACTAGGTTTTATACTTCCACCAATGGCTTCTTATACCGTACACTTACATCAAGGATATAGTCTTGCTAATGTTGGTCTTGCTGGAGGTCTTTTAGGAACTGCTCTAGCCTCTCTATTCACTGCTATTGGCATGAACTTTGAAAAAAAATTATTATGGTCAGCAGGCAACAATTTAATTTTGCTAATATTTTTAATATTTGTATTTACTACTATTATTATAGTATCATATATTAGTGATAAAAATGTATTTAAAAATTATCCTTGCATATTTAAGTATTCCGGAAAACTAGTCACAGATTTTTACTCAATTTTAGGTCCTTCAATTACTTATCTTAATATAGGAATTTTAGGATTACTTGCTACTATTTTTGTATTATTAATCAAAGGTGATTTAAATGGTGCAACTCTATCTGGAATTTTTACTGTAGCTGGTTTTGGTTCTTTTGGCAAACATCCTAAAAATATATTTCCAGTTATAATTGGAGCTTTATTAGGTGCCTATTTAAGCATCTGGGATTTAAACTCTCCTGGTATGATATTAGGAATGCTTTTTAGTACTGCACTTTGTCCTATAGCCGGAAATTTTGGATGGCCCTATGGTATTATAGCCGGATTTATGCATATATTTATGGTGATGAATATAGGATACTTACATGGAGGAATGAATTTATATCATAATGGATTTGCCGCTGGATTTGTAGCAATAATTTTAGTACCTCTCATAACTGCATTTAAAAAGGAGTATAATGAGTAATGAAACATATTAATCAAAGAAACATGCGAATTATAAATGAAATAATGTTATATTGTCTTAATATAGGATGCAAAAATGTAAACGTTAATTTTTCTAAATTAAGTGATAGAGTTGTAATAAACTTAGCTAGTGAAATAGAAGACTTGTCAAAAGAATCTATAGATAAAATGTACTTTCTGCTATCTACACCTAGAAAACCAGAAATAGAGGAATACTATTGGTTACTAAATGGTGGCGATGATACAAACTCAGAACTTTCTTTAGTAGGAATGATGACTGATGAAATATCTATAAATTATACTAATAATATATTAACTATAAATTTAATAAGACTAAATTAAAAAATCGTGATACCACGATTTTTTATTATACTATAAAATCACTAAATTATAATTTTAACCGTCTCATATAGTTCTATACTATTTTCACTAACCTTACATTGATATGCAAAAATATCTACTCCTTTATCTTTAGCATATCTTAAAGCTTTTCCAAATTTCTCATCAGTATCATCATTGGAAGTAAAAGTCTTCATATTATCCATTTGTATTAAAAATAATACCCCTGCACCTCTGCCACTATTAATTACATCAACCAACTCCAATAAATGTTTAGTTCCTCTTTCTGTAGGAGCATCTGGAAACTTTGAATGTCCGTTTTCTTCTAATGTTACACCTTTAACTTCTAAATAATACTCTTCTCCTGTATCTTTACTCAATTTAAAATCGAATCTGCTTTTTCCAAATGTTTTCTCTCTTTGTATTATGTTATATTCTTTTAATTTATCAATTTTTTTTAAATTAAGAGCTTCTTCTACAACTTTATTTGGAATATGAGAATCTATATTTATTAATTTTCCTTCTTTATACGCAGCAATAAGGTCATACTTAGTTTTTCTACTAGGATTGTCTTCTTTTCTTAAAATTACATCACATCCAGGTATAAGAATTTCTTTACATCTTCCCGTATTAGGAACATGAACTAATTCCTCTTTTCCATGAATAATTACATACCCTTGAAATCTATTTGGCCTTTTAACAAATTCTACTTTTAGAATATCATTTTTTATAATCATTATTATATATAATTAAGTATATTATAATTTACTCATTCCATAAATCCCTACTTAATTCCTCTATCTCCTTTCTACGCTTTATCGTTTCCTCTATGTCTATATGAAAAATATCATTTTTTAATATTATAACATCTCCCTCTCTAGCGTTCTTTGGAAGATTTTTTATCTTTATATTAACCATATTTCTATCTGATTTTTCACAAACAGCAAACTCTCCTTCAAATCTATCTATTATAAAATTCATATATTTTTAGTAAAGAAAAGGTTTTCCTTTACTAAATTTCACCTCCTATGATATTTTATCCACAATCTATATAGTTATTAATTATTCTATCCACTTCTATTATTTTCATTTGTGTATATGTTAATATTTTTATATAAAAAAAATCGTAGTATAAATACTACGATTTGGTGGCTCACCGGGGAATCGAACCCCGGACACCATGATTAAAAGTCATGTGCTCTACCGACTGAGCTAGTGAACCATACTTACCTGGCAACAACCTACCCTCCCACACAGTCACCCGTGCAGTACTCTCGGCGTCTAGAGGCTTAACTTGCCT
>NZ_LFRG01000051.1:0-24547 GCF_001573875.1 Clostridium sp. ATCC 25772 | reverse complement strand
CCCTATATAGGGTTCCAAGTTGACTTTTAAAATTATCCATTCCAAAACTTGGATACCCCAAATAGTGAGACATGCTCCGAATCACTTAGAATTCAACACTATATTTTGTATAAAAATATTTTAAGGTTATTGAATAAATTTAAATTGGAGCTTGTTTCCCTATACCTTTCTATTTCTATATATAATTTTAAAATTAAACTCTATCATAATCTAAAATAATTAAAATACATTTTTATCCTAAATTTCAATTCTAAAATTTTTTAATCAAATAATCTTTTATAAAAATTCATCACTAAGTTTAGATTCTACCAATTTATATAACTAAATTCAAATTATATTTACTAACTCTTACATATTAACTATGTAAAACTCCTAAGTAAGCAATATTTTATAGTTTTACCTCCGTCACAAATGAGATTTTTATAGTTAAAAGTTAATAGTGAATAGTTAAAAGTTGTGGCTATTACTACTCACTCTGTTCCTAGTAATACTAAACGTATTTTTTGTTTTATATAAATTTCCAAAACAAATTATATAATTAGATTAAAAGAAAGTAGAATCAAGTTTATTCTTTAATTTTTAACTATAGTTAAAATAAAAAAAGACTAATACTTTTAAATATTAGTCTGAAATTTACTTATAAATATTTACCAACTTTATCTATGTAGTTTTGAGTTTCTAATGGAAGATTATTAAAATCAGCCATGCTAGTTACCCCTCTTTGTTGCATAGTTCCAGGTCCACAGTTGTATGCTGCCAATGCCATTTTAAGACTTCCATTATACATATTTAAATAGTCTTTTATATGTCTAGTTCCTGCATCAATATTTTCATTTATATCGTATGGATTTTCAACACCATAATAACTAACATTTTCAGGCATTAATTGCATAAGCCCCATGGCTCCAGCCCAAGACTTAACATTAGGATCAAAATTAGATTCTATTTTTATTATTGTTCTTATAAGTTTCTCATCTACACCATATTTTTTAGAAGCAGTTTTTATAGCGTTTTCAATTTCCGGATTGTCACTAATAAGATCCTCACTTACCTTTACATTACTATTTGTGCTACTATTAATATTATTCATTGCTAAATCTGGTCTTAATATCATCTCTGTTATATTTGTAAAGTCATTATTAATTTGATTTTGATAGCTATTTTCTCTTGCACTTTTTTCTGCCATAGCATTTAAAAGGCTTCCAAATACCATATTATAGCTTTGACCACCTTCTTCTCCACTACCCTGCATCATTTTTGTCATCATCATAACTTGTAACATATTATCCATATTTTTTTGTTGAATGCCGTTTACTCCATCTGTTGCCAAATCATTCACCCCACTAACTTAAAAAATTTTAATTTAAATATTCTCTATACTTTAAATTATCGTATCTAACATCAACTTAATTAAGCCTTTCCTGTAAAATACTTTTTAATTTTAGTTTTTCTTCTATAGGGTTTTTTAAAACTTTCTCTAAAAATTCACTACCTTTTTCAAGTCTATTCTCTAATCCTTGTCTAGTTATTTCTTTACTTGAATCAATTCTTTCGTAGAAATCGGATAAGCTTCTTAAAGAAAGATTATCAACACTAAATGCACCAAAAGTAAATAGTTTAAAAAACATATTTCCATCTATTTTGCTACGTCTTTGAATAAAGCCTACTTCTTTAGCAATTTTATTTAATCTTTTTTCAGAAAAAACACTTATATTTTTTGAAATTTTACTAATACTATTAATGAATTTCATATAAAGTCACTCCTTTCTTTAGGTTAACATACTATTAGGAGTGGCTTTTTTATTTGTTTTTATAACTAAAAAAGTTATGAAAAACATGAAAAATATGGCTTAGCTTTACGCACATGCTTGTTTCCCTATAGAACACCTTAACTTCTTTCATACTATTTGTACTTTTTCATTACTATAAATTTTATTTCATTAAAAATTAAAGAAACTGGTAGTCCAGTTTCCTCTATACATTATCAATTAAATAAATTTTCCACTAATATGACCTTGTCGCTAAAAAAATCTTTCTATTTTAATATTTTCAACCGTTAACTTTAAATTCTATTAACTCATAATCTTCATAAGAAATCTTTTTACTACTACTTTTTACTAATGCCAATACTTTATAAAATCCTTTTTTGAAAGGTATAAAAGTATAATAATCTTTTTTACTATATCTTTGAATTAAGTTCCATTCACCTTGTTCCATTAAATAAAATTCATATACTCTATCTTTTCCACCTTCACAATTAACTTTAAAATTTATACTTTCATTACACCTTAATGTTTCTTTTTCTTGATAAATTTTACAGTTTGTAATTGGTTTGCTATCTAGAACATTGAACACAACAGTTTTTTTATGATCATATTCTTCTTTACTAGATTTATTTTTCGCCATAATATCAACTACATATTTTCCCTCACAGCGAGGTACAAATTTAAATTTCTTTTCTTCTATATAATCACTCTTTTCAACCTCGTGACTATTTATTTTTATTTCATATTTTATTAGTGTATTTAAGGTGTTTTCACATATACATTCCAAAAATATAGGTTGTCCAATTAAATAAAATTCTTTTATTTCTGCTAAAACATAATCTATTTTTGCTGGAATATATTCATAACAATCCACATAAAATATAGAATGAGCATCATATTCTCTTTTTGATTTAGCATCTTTTATTCTAACTTCTATTTCATACTGACCTATTTGCTCCGGTGCAAAATAAGCAGTATTTTCATCACTATAATCTATTTTTTCTGTTATTTTATCCTTTAGCTTAACTATAAAGCTATATTTTAAATTAATTCCCCCTGTTGCAATAACTCTAATATTTATAGGCTCATGTATTAACAATTGCCTTTTTCTATCAAGTATAACTTCTTCTATTTTTATATTATCTAAATAATCCTCTTCTATTTCAAAATATATACTATCATTTATTTCATATTCTTCATCAAAAGATCTATCTTTAATATACACTTCTAACTTATACTTTCCGGCTTTAGTAGGTTGCCACAAAAAACTATTTTCCTTAGTAAACTTACTTGTCTTACTTTCATTTCCGTCAATAACAAATTTATATAATAGATCTTTGCCTCCAGCTGCAACTGCTTTTAAGCTTATATTACTTTTTGTAACCTGTGGAGAACTTACATCCGTTGTAAAACTAAGTAGTTTTATTGTTTCATATGGATACACCTTATAATGTATAATCGCTCTATCATCAAATTCATTAGGAGAATACATATCTTTTGCCAAGCATAATATTTTATAATTTCCATGCTTAACTTCTTTGTAACTAAGTAGTCTTTTGGTTGAATAATCTTGTAGACAAAATACTTCGCCTTCCTCATCTATTCGTAAAAATTTAAATAGAACAACTCTACTTTCATCTTGGTTTGCTTCAACTTCAAAAATAAGTTCTTCATCTTGTAATAAAGTTTCGTTTAAACATTTTAAATTAGTTATTTCTAGCTTAGATATTGGACTTACTTGAAATTTTATTGATTTAAAATCATCAAATAAATTACTTGAATATATACTTTTACATTCTACGAGTAATTCCATATCACTTTGAAATTTAGGAGTATAGGTTAAACTATTATCTACCGTATAATCCTTAACTAAAGTCCATTTAGAATTATCTTTAATCCAATATCTGTATAATACTGATGCTGAATCACTTTCTGCTGTAACAGTAACTTTTTCCCCTACTTTTACATCATCTTTATCTAGGTATATATTTTTAATAAGTTTTTCTTCACATTTTCCAACAATAAAGTCCGTTCTTGAGATATAATCAAAAGATTTTTTGCTGCCTTGAACTTTTATCTGAACCATAATTATATATTTTCCGTCTACTATAGGTTTCCAAACAACATAATTATCTAAACTAAAATCTTTAATAGTTTCCCAAGTTCCATCACTACCAATTAAAAATTTATACATTAAGTTTTTTTCTATTTGATTTTCTACTTTAATAGTAATTTCTTTGCCTTTTTCTTGAGGACTTTCTAAGTTTGTAATAATATTCATTTCGTTCATTATAGCAGCTTTCCTCCTCAACCCTTTATACTTTAACTTTCTCCTCTAAAATAGTATTTATTTAAAAATTTAGAAAAGTTATCTTATTTACTGTTTATATATAAAAACCCATAGCAGTGAGTTTAAAATTTATCTGAATACCATATTAAGATTTTACATATTAAGATTTTACATATTATATTTTATTATACTATAATTCCAAAAAATAGAAAAGAGCTATATAAGGCTAATATATTAAATTTAATGTTTCAAATAAACCTTATTAATTATTACCCATCGTAACTCTATAATAACAAAAGGGACGTCTGCATAACTGGATAGTTTGCTATGCTTATCCCTTAATACTTTTATTAATTTTAACTTATTTAACGATTATTTCCCTATACAATACTGAAAGTCAGTCTTTAAACTATATACTATGAAGTAGATACTAATTTTTTCAAGTTTTTATATAGTCTTTCATCATCCTCTGCTTTTCTTTTCTTCGGATTAGAGGTTTTTCCACCACCTCTTCTTACTTTTCCACTTATATGTCTTTCAAATAGTAGTTTATCTATATTGTCATTTGAATATATATGACCCTTAGGACTTATAGCAAAAGCCCTCTTGCCTAAAACCATAGCCGCTACACCATAATCCTGTGTTACAACTATATCCATATCACTTACTTCATTTACAATTTTCATATCTACACTTTGAAATCCACTATCCATATATTTTACTTCTCCATAACTTATCGTTAGAACATGATTTATATCACAATAAAAAATTAATTCTTTACCATATTCTTTTGCTACATTCTCTATGATTTGTTTTGCAGGACATGCATCTGCATCTACTAAAATTTTCATTATTCATTTCCTCTAATTTCATCTCTAATTCTATTTTTTTATCTTCATATCCAGGTTTACCTAAAAGTGCGAACATATTACTTTTATAATTTTCAACACCTTGTTGGTCAAAAGGATTAACACCAATTAAGTATCCACACACTGAACATGCCTTTTCAAAAAAGTATATCATATAACCTACATAATATGGAGATAAATTTGGTATTGTTATTGTTATGTTTGGTACTTCCCCTTGATTATGAGCAAGTTCTGTTCCTTCCATAGCTCTTTTATTTATATAATCTATAGTCTTTCCTTCTAGAAAATTAAGCTCATCTATATTTTTTTCATCATTAAATATAACAAGTTCTCTTTTAGTTTCTTTTATATTTATCGTAGTTTCAAAAAATATTCTTAATCCCTCTTGTATATATTGTCCCATAGAATGTAGATCAGTAGAAAAATTAACGGTAGCTGGGAATATACCTGTGTGGTTTTTTCCTAAACTTTCCCCAAATAATTGTTTCCACCATTCACCAAAATAATTCATACAAGGCTCATATGTTGCCATAATTTCTATAAATTTTCCCTTCATATATAATAGATGCCTTGCAATTGCATATCTATAACAACTATTTTCTTCTAAGTTATAATTATTATATTCAATACTTGCATCCTCTGCACCTTTTAAAAGTTCTTCTATATCAATCCCAGCAACTGCAATAGGCAGTAATCCCACTGATGTAAGAACAGAGTATCTTCCGCCAATATCATCTGGTATTACAAAATTTTCATAGCCTTCTTCATCACAAAGTTTTCTCATAGCTCCTTTGTTCTTATCAGTAGTTATAAATATTCTTTCTCTTGCGCCATCTTTTCCATATTTTTTTTCTAACACATCTTTTAAAAATCTAAAAGCTATAGCTGGTTCTGTAGTTGTTCCTGATTTAGATATAACATTTATAGAAAAATCTATATGCTCAACCATATCTAATATTTCTGAAAGATATGTTGAGCTAATATTATTACCTGCAAAATAAATTTTAGGTGCCGTTCTTTCACTCTTAGGTAAGCTATTATGGAATGTATGCGTTAATCCTTCAATAACTGCCCTAGCGCCTAAATAAGAACCACCTATTCCTACTATGATAAAAGCATCAGAATGATTTTTTATATTTACAGCTACATTCTTTATTCTTTTTATTTCATCTTTTGGAAAGTCACTAGGTAAATTTAGCCAACCCAAGTATTCACCTCCTATACAATTTTTATTATGCATCATGTTATGAATTTCTCTTGTCATATTATCAAAAATTAAAATTTCTTCACTCTTTAGATAAGGATAACATTTTGAAAAATCTACCTCTATATTATTCATAAATCCTCCAACTAAATTAATTACTTTTAAAATTTGTATATTTTTATATACTTTATTAATTTATGTTGAAAAATTAAATATTATACTTTTACATAAAAAAAGCTTATGTCCTTTAAATCAATAAAGAACATAAGCTTATATATGTTTTGGCTATTTAATTTTATTCCCACTCAATAGTTGATGGTGGTTTAGAAGTTACATCATAAACAATTCTGTTTATCCCTTTAACTTCATTTACTATTCTTCTAGATACTTTATCTAAAACTTCATATGGTATTCTTGCCCAATCAGAAGTCATTCCATCTGAAGATGTTACAGCTCTTAGTGCTACTGTATGACAGTAAGTTCTCTCATCACCCATAACTCCAACTGATTGGATATTTGGAAGACAAGCAAAATATTGCCATATCTTGCTTTCTAGTCCATTTAATGCAACTTCTTCTCTGAATATTGCATCGGCTTCTCTTACTATAGATAATTTTTCTTCAGTAACTTCACCAAGAACTCTTATAGCAAGTCCTGGACCTGGGAATGGCTGTCTCCATACTAAATTATGAGGAATTCCTATTTCTTCTCCAACTGCTCTAACTTCATCTTTAAATAATTCTCTTAATGGTTCAATTAATTTAAATTTAATATCTTCTGGAAGTCCTCCAACATTATGATGACTCTTTATTGTAGCTGAAGTATTAGTTCCGCTTTCTACTACATCTGCATATATTGTTCCTTGAACTAAGAAGTCTATATCTCCAAGTTTATTTGATTCTTCTTCAAATACTCTTATAAATTCTTCACCGATTATTTTTCTTTTTCTTTCTGGATCACTTACACCTTTAAGTTTGCCTAAGAATCTCTCTTGTGCGTTAACTCTTATTAGGTTCATATCAAAACCTTTTCTAAATACTTCTTCTACTTGATCCCCTTCATCTTTTCTTAAAAGACCGTGATCAACAAATACACAAGTTAACTGCTTTCCTATTGCTTTATGTACAAGAACTGCAGCTACTGATGAATCTACTCCACCAGATAAAGCGCATAAAACTTTTTTATCGCCAACTAATTCTTTTATTTCTTTTATTTTTTCTTCTGCAAAAGAAGACATTGACCAATCGCCTTTAACCTCACAAACATTATATAAGAAGTTTGTTAACATTTTTGCACCAAATAAAGTATGTTCAACTTCTGGGTGGAATTGCACTCCATAAAGTTTTTTATCTTCGTTGCATATAGCAGCCACTGGACATTGATTACTATATCCTATAATATCAAAGCCTGTTGGTGCTTTTTCTATGTAATCTGTATGACTCATCCAACATTGTTTTTCTGTTATTCCATCAAATAACTTATTGTTAGTTGTAAGTTCTACATCTGTTTTTCCATATTCTCTTATAGTTGCAGTCTTAACACATCCACCTAACATATGAGACATAAGTTGAGCACCGTAACATATTCCTAATATAGGTATGTTAAGCTCAAATAGCTCTTTATCTACCTGTGGAGAATCCTCACCATAAACACTGTTTGGACCACCTGTAAAAATTATTCCTTTTGGATTTAATTCCTTAACTTTTTCAGCAGAAATTGTATATGGAACTATTTCACAATATACTTTATTTTCTCTTACTCTTCTTGCGATAAGTTGATTATATTGACCACCAAAGTCAACAACTAAAACTAGTTCTCTGCTCATCATAGGCCTCCCTTTTCTAATTTCTTATGAAACTATAGTTTATTTATATTTAAATTACTTGTATCCATTTTTTAACTGAATATAGGGTTACAAGTTGACTTTTTAAGTTATCCATCATTTAATGATAATATTTTATTATTTAATGAATAACTTTAAATACGCACTTGTTTCCCTATATATAGTTTGAAACTTATATTTTAACTTATACATTGAAAATTTCAGATATTCGCATCAGTGATGTCATGCTCAAAATTTCTTAAATTTAAAAGTAAATATATATAAATACTTATATATAATTAACGAATAAATTTAAATTCCAGCTTGATTCACTATATTTATTAAATAGCATATCATATTTTTCTTACTATTTAAACCTCTTCTCAGTTTAATATCCACCCTCTACTAAACTATAAACTATAGTTTGGTGCTTCTTTTGTTATTGAGATATCATGTGGGTGACTTTCTTTTAATCCTGCTGATGTTTGAACAACAAATCTAGCAGTTTCAAATAATTGTTGTAAAGTTGGTGATCCTAAGTATCCCATTCCTGAACGTATTCCGCCCATTAATTGGAATATTGTATCAACAACAGCTCCTTTAAATGGAAGTCTTCCCTCAACACCTTCTGGTACTAATTTTTTACTATCTTCTTGGAAATATCTATCCTTACTTCCTGCTGCCATAGCTCCTAATGAGCCCATTCCTCTATAAACTTTATATTTTCTTCCTTGGTATATTTCAGTTTCCCCTGGAGCTTCTTCACAACCAGCAAACATAGAACCCATCATACAAACTTTAGCTCCTGCTGCTAATGCTTTTACTATATCTCCTGAATATTTTAAACCACCATCTGCTATAACAGGCACTCCATATTTATTAGCTTCTTCTACACAATCCATTACTGCAGTTAATTGAGGAACTCCAACGCCTGCAACAACTCTTGTTGTACATATTGAACCTGGTCCTATACCAACTTTTACACAGTCAGCACCAGCCTCGATTAATTCTTTTGTAGCTTCTGGTGTAGCAACGTTACCAGCTATAATTTGAAGTTCTGGATATTTAACTTTTACAGTTCTTACTGCATCTATAACACCCTTTGAATGACCATGAGCTGTATCGATAGTTATTACATCAACTTCTGCTTCAACTAAAGCATCTACTCTTTCCATCATATCTTTTGTTACTCCAACAGCTGCTCCACATAAAAGTCTACCTTTTACATCTTTAGCTGCATTTGGATAAATTCTAACTTTTTCTATATCTTTTATTGTTATTAAACCTTTTAGTTTAAAGTTTTTATCTACTAATGGCAGTTTTTCTATTTTATGTGCTTTAAGTATTTCTTTAGCTTCTTCTAAAGTTGTATCTTCTTTTGCTGTTATTAAATTTTCCTTTGTCATAACTTCTTCAATTTTTCTTGAAAAATCTTTTTCAAACAGCATATCTCTATTAGTGATTATTCCAACTAATGTATTATCTTCTTTAATTACTGGCACTCCTGATATTCTGTATCTTGCCATTACTTTATCAGCTTCTTCTAAAGTATTGTTTGGATATAAATAAAATGGATTTGTTATTACTCCATTTTCTTGTCTCTTTACAGTATCAACTTCTGCCGCTTGCTCTTCTATTGACATATTTTTATGTATAATACCTATTCCACCTTCACGAGCCATAGCTATAGCCATTTTAGCTTCAGTAACAGTATCCATTCCTGCACTCATAAGTGGCATATTTAATTTTATAGTTTTTGTAAGATTAGTTTTTAAAGTAACATCCTTTGGTAAAACCTCTGATTTATTTGGAACTAATAATACGTCATCAAATGTATATGCTTGTTTTAAAATAACTGCCATTTAAAATCACTCCTCATTCTTAATTTTTATCCATTATATCTCTTTAAATCAACTGTTAGACTTAATTGGAAAGAATTTTTAAAAGATTTAGTGTATAAATTCTTTTTAAAAATTACACACTATTAGTAACCTCTCCTATAATATATAAATTATAAATTCTTCCTCCCAGATTATCTTATAAAAGAACAAAAGACTAGTTTTACTATATTATAAGTAAAACTAGTCTTGCCTATTTTATATAGAAATTTGACCACTTCTAAAATAGGTTCTCTAATTTTACCCATAGTCAGAAATTATTGGTTTCCGGTAGATACTCCTTGCCATATTCAAGGGATATATGAGTTAGTATGTTCAATTTTGTTTGCGCTTAACTATTGTTAATTATTTTATTTAATAATTAACAATTTGTCAACAACCAAATTGATATTTTTTTTATTTAATTTATATTAAAGAAAATATAAGACCAAATTTTAAACCTATATTTCTCTATAATTATTGAAAATATTAATATCATAGGATTTAATAATACACATTTGACGGATGTTAAAATTTCTCTGTTTTTATAACATTAAACTCTAATGCTTCTTTATATCCATCTAGTGAATTTATTAAGTTTTTATGAATAAAACCTTTAAATTCTGGAGTGAAATCTGTTAATTTCTCACTTAATTCATTGACAATATGCTCTTTAGATTTATAGCTATTTACTCCATTGAAATTTATCATATTATATTTGTCACTTTCCAAATTGTTATTTTGATTAAAAATTATATTCTTTGCAAATATAGATGAATTATAAAATTCACTTGCCCCTTCAAAGGTAACAGTTCCAGTACAATAAATTATATAATTTATAAAATTTTCTTTGCTATTACTAGGAATAACTAAATCACCATCTATTATTATAAGTTTATATACATTGCCATAAGTTTGTAGATAATTGTCTTTATACTTATCTATTTTCCTCAATTCCTCAACAGCATGCTCATATATACCATCATTATTTTTAGGATTATCATCTATTATTCCTGCAAAATCTTTATATGGATTTTTAGCATCTCCTCCATTTATTAATCTGTTAAAATCTATTTTTTCACCATTTTTTGTTTTTCCTTTAAATTCTATAAGTAGTTGATTATTGTCAATATTACTTTTTATATTAACAAACTCTTGTCCTACATATGGGTTTTGTAAATATGGATCTTCTTTTTTTATATCCTTTTTTTCCTTTTCTAACAGTTTTTCATATTTCATAGAGATATCTTCATAGGATATAAATTTATATTTTTCATCAAAAACTTGAATATCCTCACCACCGACTTTTAAATGTGGCTTACTTAAATCTTCTAAAGTTAATTTATCAAAATCTTTATATTCTATATTACCTTCTTTTAAATTTTCCTTAAAATTTAAATTTTTTAACTCTTTTAATTTTAGTTGCTTCCAATATTTTCGATTTTCTTCTACTTTTCCATTATCTTCGTAAAGTAATCCGCCCTTTAAACTTGTAATTATATTTTCACTATCATCAATTTCTATATTTTCTCCTTTTAAATACAAATTCGTATCCTCAAACAAATTCATACTTCCACTAGGCTTAAACACTATATTATTTTTTTGTATAAATACATCACCGGATATATTCAGCTTTCCTTTAAATAAATCAAAGTAATTATCTATATTGTTCAAACTTCCATTAATAATTCTTGTATTTTTTTCTTTTAACGGAGATATAACAGAAAAAGCACTATTAAACATTCTATTAAAATAAGGATTCAATATTTCACTTCTGTCTATATACTGAACTAAAGTAACAGTTTCATTAGTTTTTTTATTTTTAGCTATAGATTTAACTTTAATATAATAATATTTTTTTCCTGTTTTTATATCAGTTATTTTATTTTCATGTGAGCTTTTTAAAATAACTTTATTTTCTATATTATCATCTTCAAATAAAAGCATTCCATTATCTCCAATAACTACAGGGTCAAACTTTTTAGGTTCTAATAAAATATCCGTTTTATCAACTATATAATTTTTCATTTCATTATAAGCTTTATCTATTCCTGATTCCGCTGTTAAATTTAATTTTTTGCTTTGTTCTATATAAGTGGTAGCTTTATAACTAGATAAACTAAAAGATAAAAGTGTAGATGCTAAAACAAATATAACAATTATAGTAATTAAAGCAGTAACTAATGCTGAGCCCTTTTTCTTCATCACATAGACCCCCTCATTCTATCTATCACAACCTTATCTTTAATTTCTACTTTTTCATCTTTTTCTCTGCAACCACCCTCTACTTTTATAGTTACCTGTAGTCCATTATTTTTAATTTCTATGCTTTTTATATTGTAAGCTATGATTTTTTCGCCCTGTGATTGCTCTTTTATTTTGTTATAATTTTCATATTCATTTAATGGAATTTCCTGTACAGAAGTTATTTTAAGTATATTATTTGTATCAAAATAAATAGCCATAATAACGTTGCTTTTATATGGTTGAAATATTATATATTCATCGTAAACACTACTTTTATCTATTACTTTAGCTAAACTTCCATTAATATAGGCTGAATTTTTTTCATTTAATTTCAATCTACTTTCTTCACTATTTGTTAAGTAATTTTTTCTTTCTACATCAGTTAAATATCTGCTATTTTCCATTGGTTTAAATATTCTATTTTCTATTGGCATATACTCATATCTATATAAGTTGGTTATATTTTCATTCTTTTTATCTTCCTTCAATGTATATAAAAATCGTCTTTGATTTTCCTTTTCTATATTGCTACCCTCTATATAAAAAACAACTTTTTCTTTACTATTGTTATTTAAAAATTTTAAATTTGGATTATTATTAATTTCATCACCACTTATAATTTTATCCCCATATTTTATAATGTTTGAAATATGATTACAGGCTATTTTGCAATTATTATTAACATTATATTTATTACCTATCTTATCAAAAACCTTTAAATTGCTTTTTAATATTAGAAAGAACATTCCAACAGATATCATTAAAATCCCCATGGTTACAATTAACTCAATAAGAGTTATTCCTTTATTTCTTCTCATAAAAACTACCTACCTATATCAAAAGTCATAGATGATTTTCCATTATAAAATTCCTTACCTTTCATTTTCCATGTAGCAACTTTCACCTCGTAATTACAAAAGGCGTCCTCTTTTTTATTTATAATTTTATTTATTTTAATATTTACAGCAAAATTACCTTTATCACATATATCATTTTTTTTTGTTTCATAATTCTCTATTTCCTCTATAGATTCTGTTAATTCCTCATAATTATTAAAATATATTGTTACATCTTTTCCATCTAACATTTCAACATCTTCTATACTCTTACTTTTTAACATCTCCACTGCTGTATTTGTATAATTAAAAGTTTTTTCTCTAACCTCATAGATTTTTAAGTTTTTATTTATACTACTATATATTGATGACACAATAGCAAAAACTACAACCACTATAGCCATTGATATAACTACCTCAAGTAATGTGAATCCTTTTTTAACACCTTTCAAACTATTCACCAACTTACTTAAACATATTTTCTTTTCCATACTGACCTTTATTAAAGTCATGCTTATATTTGCCTAATTCACCTTCTAATTCATTAAAGAAAAATTCCATTCTAACACTAGTTTTAGTAGGATTATTACCGGTCATTGCTACTGCATTTATTTCACAAATCCTTTGGCTATTTTCAACATTAGCTAAAAAATTTAAAGTTTGCTTATAATCTCCTATAACAGTGAAATTCACATATATGCTATCTACTTTAACCTCAGTATTTTTCTTAGTCGTATCATTTTTTTTATTTTCTTTTTTTTCATCTTTTGTAACATCATTTATTAAATCTGCTGCTTTTTCAACTGTATTTTCCCCTTCAGCTCCCTCTATAACGTCACTATTATTTTCTATACTTTCAAAATTTATATCTACAAGATTTATTAAATTTTTTTCAGCTAATTCTCGTATTTCCTTAGCTATATCTGGTGTTTGTCTTCCTGTAGGTAGTCTTTTACTTGAACTATTAAGATCTTTTTTAAATTTATTTAAACTAGCTACCTTATCTTCTAATTGTTCTTGTGTTCTTACAGCATAATCAAGTTTTTTTCTTTTCTCTTCCACCTGACTTTTTAAAGATATGGCATTTAATCTATATGGAAATATAGCTAACTTAGATACTACAAGTATTAAAAGCAAAGATATAAGAATAGATATTAACACCTTCTCTGATTTTTTTAATTCTCTCACGCTAATTTTCCTCCACCATTTCTATAACTGCATTAAACCTATAACTTTTATCACTATTTTCACTAATAGCAGGCAGCTCTATCCCTTTATAAACATGATTATTCTCTATATTTGCCCAAAATTCTAATACCGAATTATAACTTTTACTTGATGCAGAAATTGATATTGCTTTACCACTATAATTAAAGCTTTCTATAACAACATCCTTGGGAATTTCCTTTTGAAAATTTTTTATTATTTTTGATGTCATATTATTTTTTTTACTTTCTAAAAGATTAACTTTTTCAATATGATTTATTATCTCTTTTGTTTCCTTTGAAACTTTTTCATCTTCTTTTAATACCTCTTCATATTTTTCTAAAGTCACGGTCAAGTCATTATTTTGCTTTTTTAATCTTTGAAATTCTATAAAATAAAATAAGTTTATTCCTATAAAAATGACTACTAGAAATACTATACCTCTGTTAATTAAATTTTTCTTTTTCCCTTTTTTCTGATTTTCTATAATTGCTTTAGGTACTAAATTTAATTCTCTCATTTTTAATCCTCCCTAAGTAACAAACCATAGCAATTAACATAATCTATTAAGTTAACCACATTTTCCTTATCTATATTAATATTCAAATCATCAATAAACACAATTTCATTTTCAAAATAGTTTTCAAAATAATTTTTTATTCCTTTTATATGATTTAAATCTCCTAATACGTACATTCTATTTAGATTATTTTCAGCCCTTCCAGAAAAATAAAATTTTATAACTCCGTTTAGTACAGTACTTAAAGTATCTAATAATCCTTTAACCTGCTCACCCTCATAATCTAGAGGTTTTATACTATTAAAATTTATGTTTTTTAGTTTTTCTTTTACTTCCTTATCACTTAATTCTAAAATTCTTCTTATATTTGATACTCCAAAATTTATTCTCTTTTCCATTTGAAGCAAATTGTCATTTATTATAGCTAATGTAGTTTCGTTATTTTGTATACTAAGCAATCCTATATAATTTAAATTTTTAGTGTATTTACTACTGCTTATAACTCTTTTAAGGGAATTACTTGATAAATCAATACATTTAAGATTCAACTTAAGGATTTCTGAAAGCTCCACATACTTGTCTATTTTGCTTCTTTTACACATTACTACCATGTATTTACCAATGCTAGCCTTTTCTTCATTTACATTTTCAATTAGTTGGTAACTATAATAATATAAACTCTCTTTATCTGGATAACTTTTACGTATCTCAATCTTTACAGCAGTATCCATAGCCCTGTCTCCAAGTATAGGAAACTCCAAATATCTTGTTATTATGTCATCACCATGAACAATGAAATATACATCCTTAGCTCTAACATGAGCTATTTTAAAATATTCTTTTATAGACTCTCCTATTTTAACTACATCTTTTATAAATCCACTTTCGAAAGCATTACTAGGAGTTTTTAGCTTTCCCCAGTGTACTATATCTTCTTTAGTCCCAACTAAAATATCTATAGTGTCTTCATTTATATCTATAGTTACCCTTTGCTTAGTATTTTTCTTTACTTCTTCACTCTCTTTTTTTTTCTTATTTATTTTAAATATATCTTTAATATCCTTTTGCCAGATCCTCTCCTTTTTATCCAATAACCTTCACCCCTAAATAATCAAATTTAAATACCAATTAATTATGTTTTCTCCATATAACATAGCTATTAAAGTTGCTATAGTTATATATGGACCAAAGGGAATATAGTCCTTTCTTGTTTTCTTTTTAATTAAAATAAGTACAATTCCGAAAACCCCACCAATTATAATAGATAAAAGTAAAACTAATATAGAATTCTTTAATCCCATATATAGTGGTACAAGTAAATACATTTCCAAATCGCCAATCGCCATTCCCTTAGTTATCAAAATTAAACCTCCAATTATAAAAAGCATCAGTAATATTCCTATAATATTTCCTGATATAGAAAGCCCTATATAATATTCATATATTAAAAATATAATTCCTATAACTGCTGGATTTAATATTGTTATGTCATATATATCTGTAGTTTTTAAATCTATAATTCCAATAACTATAAAAAATGAAGCTAAAATTATGTATTTAAACATATTTAAAGTTAACCCATAGTGAATATAAATTAATAAATATATAATTCCAGTAAAGAGCTCAATAATAGGGTATTGAATAGATATTTTCACTTTGCAATATCTACATTTTCCTTTCAAAAATATATAGCTAACTATTGGAAATAAATCATACCATTTCAAGTTTTTATTACAGTTATAACAATGGGATGGTGGATAAGCTACAGATTCTCCTCTTGGAATTCTATATATACAAACATTTAAAAAGCTGCCTATTACAATGCCTAAAATAAAAACTAATAAACTCATAATAACCCTCCTTTTAAGAAAGTAACTCCTTTTTAAAGGAGTTACAAATTCATCACACTTATTTTCCTAATACCACTTTTCCATCTTTAAATATGATATTTTCTGAGTTTCCATTTTCTGAAACAAAAGTTCTCAACTCTTCAACTGTTAGATCAGTACTTATTAATTTTCTTAATTTGCCTTGCTCTTGTTCACTAATATAACTGTCAACATAAGTGTGAGATTCCTCTAATATTTTCGATATTTTGTAGTCTTCATATATTGTGTCTGCTACATTTCCATTCTTTCCAACTTCACCTGCATATGCTGCATTATACGTATCTACAGCGTTAACTAACACTTTAGATGATGCAACTGCTTGAGACACATTAGCTCTTTCTTTATAGCCTTTTAAACTAGGTAGAGCTATTAAAGCTAGAATTAAAATTATAGCAACCACTGCTAAAAGTTCAATTAAGGTAAACCCTTTTTTCTTTTTATTTTTCATCCATTCACATCCCCTTTAAAATTATTTTTATTGAAATTTTAGAGTAAGTAAAAAAACTTCCCTAAAAAACAATCAAAACTAAAAATTTATTTTTTATTACAACTAAAAGTATTTTCTAGTTTTTCGTGATCTTCACAATAAAATTCTTCATTGTTATCATTTGAAAATTCTTTTAATATTTTAATAGTTACATCAGAATCTATATATTTATCTATTTCTTTTATATCTTCATCTCTTAATAACGGTGATAAGTAGCCTTTAACATCACTTATAGTCATGTCACTGGTTATTTCATCATCTGAGAATTTCATTGCACTTTCAGAATTATAAAGTTCTACAGCATTTAAAATAATTTTTGAAGTTCCATCTATAGCTTTTTTATTTGCATAATGTCTGTATCCCATAACACTAGGTACAATCACTAAATTTAAAATTAAAATTATAGCAACAGTTAAAATTAACTCTATTAAGGTAAATCCTTTTGCCCTTCTCTTATATACAATCATTATTAAACTACAACTCCTATTTTTTAAAGAAACTGACTAATTCAGTTTCATCTATCATTTTCAATTGCCAACTATATAGTGTTCCAAGTTGACTTCTAAAATTATTCATCCCAAAACTTGGATACCTAAAATAGTGAGACATGCTCTGAATTACTTAGAATTCAACACTACATATTGTATGAAAATATTTTAAAGTTATTGAATAAATTTAAATTTGAGCTTGTTTCCCTATAACATTATTAGTTTTTTATCATCAACTAGCCAAATAGTAACTTTAAATACAACTTTTACCATTACACGGCATTATACATACTAAACAGTGGCAAATACATAGATATTGCAATGATAGCTATTAATCCACCTAAAAAAATTATTATTAACGGCTCTATTACAGATGCTAATTGTGTTGCTAATATTTCCACGTCATTTTCATAAAAAACAGCTGTTTTAGCCAATATCTCATCTAGATTTCCACCTCTTTCTCCAACCACTATGGATTGAATAAGAATTGGCGGTAATACATCAATATTTTTTATACTATTTCCTATGGCTTCTCCTTTTTCTACTCTTTCTTTAACTATTTCCATTTTATTTTCAATGTATTTATTTCCAACAACATTACCACATAAATCTAAAGCTTCTATTATCCCAATTCCTGATACTAAAAGGGTGCCTAAAGTTCTTGAAAATTTAGCAGCAATAACCATTCTATTTAATTTACCAAATATAGGTCTATCTAATTTTTTTCTATCTAATTTTATTGCCATAGCCCTATTGTTTTTTAGTTTTTCTTTAAACTTATATAGTAAAAATCCTCCTATGATAATAATAAATATTCCATAATTTATTATTATGTTACTTATGTTCATAAAAATTAAAGTAATAAATGGTATTTTCCCACCACCATCTATAACATTTTCAATGAATCTTGGTAATATAAAAATTATTATAAAAGACACTATTAAAAGAGAGGCTCCAAATACTATCATTGGATAAGTCATTGCAGATGCAATCTTTTTCTTTATTTTGTATTGAGTATTATAATACTCTGCTAATCTATCCAATATTTCACCTAAATTTCCTGAGGTTTCTGCGGATTTTACCATGTTTACATATAGGTCAGGAAACTCATCATATTTTTCTAATTCTCCACCTAAAGAACCACCTTTTTCAACTCCTATATATACTTGATGCAATATTTCTTTTAGTCTTTCGTTTTTCATCTGTTCCCTTACTACAGTTATTCCATCCAAAAGAGGAAAACCAGAATTAATTATAAAAGCAAACTGCCTTGAAAAAACAACTATATCCTTAAAAGTAACCTTATGAAAATGCTTTTTTATATCAAGTCCTTGCCTATATTTACTTATATCTTTAGGGAAAATATTATTTTCAATAAGTTTTTCCATAGCTTCATCCTTACTAGCTGCATCTATGATGCCATTACGCTCTACACCATATCCATTAACTGCAACGTACTTAAACTTTGACAAACTATCACCTCTCTTTCTCGTTTTTTATATATAATTTTTCTTACATCTTCAAATATAATTGTAAACTGTTCATTTTCAATTTTATAAATATCTTTCTATCACTCAATTTTGTTAAAATACCTAAACAACAAATTGTTTTAATTTTATACGCCATAACTAGAGGGACTAGTTCCTCTATTAGTAATTAATTGTTTTCTAAATAGGCTATTCTTATTAGCTCCTCTATTGTGGTTGTTTTATCTAACACTTTAGATATACAGGCATCTCTTATGGTTGTCATACCCTTTTCTATTGCTAATTTTGTTATATTATCTATGCTTTCTCCATTTGTTATATACTCTCTAATTTCTTGGTCTATCTCCATAATTTCAAAAACACCAACTCGTCCCTTATATCCAGTTTTATTACATTTATTACACCCTATTTTTCTTTTAATAATTACTTTTTCATTAACATCTATATTTAGTAACTTTTTTTCATAACTGGTAGCTTCATAATTTTCTGAACAATTGGGACAAACTATTCTTATAAGCCTCTGAGATATAACCCCTACAATAGATGTAGCTATGAGATATGGTTCTATTCCCATGTCTATAAGCCTTATTATTGTTGATGGAGCATCATTAGTGTGTAATGTACTTAAAACTAAATGTCCTGTTATAGCTGCTCTCATTGCAATTTTAGATGTCTCTGCATCTCTAATTTCTCCAACCATAATAACGTCTGGGTCCTGTCTTAATATAGACCTTAGTCCATAACTAAAAGTAAGCCCTGTTTTGTAATTAACATTTACCTGATTTATTCCTTCTATAGAAAATTCTACTGGATCTTCTATTGTAATTATGTTTCTACTTTCATCATTTAGCTCTTTCAATATGGAATAAAGGGTAGTTGATTTACCGCTTCCTGTAGGTCCTGTTGAAAGAATTATTCCATGTGGTTTTGAAATTATTCTTCTTAATTTTTTTTCATCGCTTTCATCTAACCCTAAATTATTTCTTGATATATTGTTAGCACTTTTATCTAGCACTCTTATAACAATCTTCTCTCCATTTACAGTTGGAAGAGTTGACACTCTAAGGTCAATATCTATACCATTAACCTTAGTTAATATACGGCCATCTTGTGGTACTCTCTTTTTTGCAATGTCTAAGGACGAAAGTATTTTAATTCTCGCAACTATTGCATTTAAATCTTTTTTTTCTAAGGACATTATTTCCTTTAACTGCCCATCTAGTCTAAATCTAACTTTTACTCTACCTTCTAAAGGTTCTATATGAATATCTGATGCCTTAGCATTTATAGCATTTTCAATAATCCAGTTAACAGTTTTTACTATAGGAGAATCCATAATTTCACTATTGAATAAATCCACTTCTTCTTTACTATTAGAACTGTATTCCACTATATTGCTATAAACCTTATTTATAGCTCTTTCAACTTCACTTTTAGGAGAGCTTAAAAGTCGTACCTCTTTTCCTGTTATTATTTTAATATCTTCTATTGCAAATATATTAAGTGGGTCTGAAGTAGCTGCAATAATTTCTGTTTCATCTGCATCTATAGCTATCACATTATATTTTTTAGCTATATTCTCAGGAATTATAGACACTATCTTTTCTTCAAGATTAATAGAATCTAAGTAAACTCTTTCTATACCTAATTGTTTTTCTAAAATATTAAATATCTCATCTTCAGATATTGCTCCAATTTCAACTAATATTTCACCTAACTTTTTCTTCTCTGTTTTTTGATTATTCAGTGCAACTTGTAGTTGATTTTTAGTTATTTTATTTTCATCTAATAATAAATCTCCTAACCTTCTTTTCTTAATACCCATCATCACACGTCCTTATATCTATATACAATGTTTTATTTTCGATAAAAACCCTAATAAAATAATTATTTGCATTAATAAAAAATAACCCACTCCAATAAATTAAACATTTTAGCTAAACTAAATTTAATGTTTAATTTGGAGTGGGTTCACTATTAGCTCCTCTTATTAAAAGTGACCAAGTAATAATAAGAATCTTAGCTTCCAAATCCTTAATTCAAAATCATTTTCTACTTATATACTATTACACACCTATTATAAATTTTACTGTTTTTTGAAAAAAATACTTTAAATTGTATTTAGATTCTAAGATTAAATTATCATATTTTCTTATAAACCTCAATAAGGTATATAAAAAGAAATAAATAGTCACATATTTATGATAATATCGCCTTATTATTTATTTGATTATGTGTAACTGAAAAAAAATAGAAGTTGCTGAAAAGCGACTTCTATTTTTATATTTTTAATTTATATTAGTACATTCCGCCCATGCCCATATCTGGAGCCATTGGAGCTGGACTGTTTTTTTCTGGTAAATCTACAACTGCAGCTTCTGTTGTTAAGAATGTTGAAGCTACTGATGCAGCATTTTGAAGTGCACTTCTTGCAACTTTAGTTGGATCAACTATTCCAGCTTTTATCATATCTACAAATTCGCCTCTTAATGCGTCGTATCCTATTTCTGGTGCAGACATTTTTACTTTTTCAGCTATTACAGCACCTTCTTGACCTGCATTTATAGCTATTTGTTTTATTGGTTCTTCTAATGATTTTCTTATTATATTTATACCAACTTGAACATCTTCTATATCTGATGTTAAATTTTCTATAACTGGTATTATATTAGCATAAGCTGTTCCACCACCAACTATAATTCCTTCTTCAACTGCAGCTTTTGTCGCAGCTAAAGCATCTTCTATTCTTAATTTCTTTTCTTTAAGTTCTGTTTCTGTTGCAGCACCAACTTTAATTACAGCAACTCCACCTGCAAGTTTTGCAAGTCTTTCACTTAATTTTTCTTTATCAAAATCTGAAGTTGTTTCTTCTATTTGAGCTTTAATTTGATTTACTCTCTTAGCTATATCTTCTTTAAATCCTTTTCCATTAACAACTGTTGTGTTCTCTTTACAAATCTTAACACTTTCAGCTCTTCCTAACATTTCTATTGAAGCATCTTTTAATTCATATCCAAGTTCTTCACTTATAACTGTTCCACCAGTAAGTATAGCTATGTCTTGAAGCATTTCTTTTCTTCTATCACCAAATCCTGGAGCTTTTACAGCTACACAAGTAAATGTTCCTCTTAATTTATTAACTACTAATGTTGCTAAAGCTTCACCTTCTACATCTTCAGCAATTATTAATAATTTTTTTCCTTGTTGAACAACTTGCTCTAAAACTGGAAGTATTTCTTGTAAATTTGTTATTTTCTTATCTGTTATTAAAATGTATGGATCTTCTAAGTTAGCTTCCATTTTATCTGCATCTGTTACCATGTAAGCACTTAAATATCCTCTATCAAATTGCATTCCTTCAACTACATCAAGCTCTGTTCCCATTGATTTAGACTCTTCAACAGTTATAACGCCTTCGTTTCCTACTTTTTCCATAGCATCAGATATTAATTGTCCTATTTCTTCGTCTGCTGCTGATATAGCTGCAACTCTAGCTATGTCTTCTTTACCACTTATTGGCTTAGAATATTTCTTTATTTCTTCAACTGCAACATTTACAGCCATTTTTATTCCGGTTCTTATTAACATTGGATTTGCTCCAGCAGTTACATTTTTTAAACCTTCTCTTATAATTGCTTGAGCTAATAATGTAGCTGTTGTTGTACCATCACCTGCTACATCATTTGTTTTTGTTGAAACTTCTTTTACAAGTTGTGCTCCCATATTTTCAAAAGCATCTTCAAGTTCAATTTCTCTTGCTATAGTAACACCATCATTTGTTATAAGTGGTGATCCAAATTTCTTATCTAAAACAACGTTTCTTCCTTTTGGTCCAAGTGTAACTTTAACTGTATCTGCTAATATATCCACACCTCTTTGCATAGATCTTCTAGCTTCTTCACTAAATAAAATTGTCTTAGCCATTTTAATACCCTCCAATTACTAATTTATTTCTATTTTTATCTTCACTATATTATTATTCAATTATTGCTAGTATTTCTTCTTGCTTAAGTATTATATATTCTTGTCCTTCATGCTTTATTTCATTTCCAGCATATTTAGAAAATAGTACTCTATCTCCTACATTAAGTTCCATTCTAGCATCAGCAAGGCCAGGTCCTACTGCAACAACCTCTGCCTCTTGTGGCTTTTCCTTTGATGCTGCTGTTAAAACTATACCGCTCTTAGTTACCTCTTCAGCTGCTATTCTTTTAATTACTACTCTATCACCAAGTGGTTTTATTGCCATAACTATGACCTCCTAAAAATATTTATTTTATTAGCACTCTCTTTTGCAGAGTGCTAATCATATTATTATAATAAATAAACAACACTTTAATTTCAAACTTTCTTTGCTTATTAAAAGCCGTATTTATCATTAATTAGCTTTAATTTACTTTTATTTTCTTCCATTTTCTCATATTTAACTTATTATTTTATTTTTTGTGAAATTTTGAACTTTTTTTATTTTTTATCTTATGAAATTTATTAAGAAGATCTTTTCCTTTTAACACTCCAAAAATAAAAAATCCTAGGGAAACTATAGCTATAATAGTTAATGTAACATAATTTCTCTCACCTATTCCATTCCCAAATAATGCAGATACTATAATCCATGGAAGTCGCCCTAATGTAGAATATATTAAGAACTCTAAAAAATCTATATCTGAAACACCACATAAGTATACCAAAATATCTTTAGGAATTCCTGGTATAAGATATACAAAAAATATTACTAGCTTATTACTTCCTCTAGTTAATATTTTTTTAAACAATTTCAAATCTCTTTTTTCTATCATCTTTTGTACTTGTTCTCTCATTAGATATCTTGCTATTAAATATCCTATTGCACTACCTAAAGCTATTCCTACTATAGATAATAAAGAACCTTTAATTGGTCCATAAATATATCCACCTACAATTTGAACTACTTCTCCTGGTATGAAAAAAAATACAACCTGTATAACTTGTAAAGCTATAAAAATTAAAAAGCTATAAGCACCGTATGACAGTATAACATTTTTTATATTATCCGGATCTTTAAATGCAGAGGCATATTTGGAAAAATATTCATATCCAACAATTATTGTTATAATGGTAAACACAGCGAAAAATAAGTGAACACCATATTTTTTTAAAAAGTTTTCAATTTTTCTGCTAATAATCTCCACCACCAATCTTTAGTATAGGTTTCTAATCTTAAATTTTCATTTATATAAAGTTCCAAATTAAATCTTAAACTTATTCATTTATCAAATGAGAAAACTCAAATTAATATTTTTTCAATAACTAACAGATTATTTTAGTTAAAAGTTAAGAGTGAATAGTGAACAATTGTGGTTATTACTACTCACTTCGTTCCTAGTAATTTTCAACATATCTTTTTATAAATTTGCAAAGCAAATTATATTGATATATTTTTTAAAATCATTTTCAGAAAGTGGTTGCCACTTTCATCCTAAATTCTTAATTCTTAATTCATAATTCTTAACTAACTATATTTGTACTTATTTTTCTCAACTGATAACAAAAATTTGATGAATAAATTTAAATTGGAGC
>NZ_LFRG01000050.1:0-23959 GCF_001573875.1 Clostridium sp. ATCC 25772 | reverse complement strand
CGCATTTGTTTATATTGCTGCTATTTTTGTTTTATCTAAATAAGTTTTAGATATTTTGTTTTCAGACACGTCCTAATAAATAATAAAATGTTTTTCAGTATAAATTCCATTCTATATGTATGTAAAAATTAAAATACATAAATTAATATGGTATTTTGATAACCTATAAAAACAAATAGAAATTTTAAACGTTAAATATAATATAGGGAAATAAAGTGAAGTAGCAATACTTCACTTTATTTCCTTTAGAAGGAAGAATATATCAAGTTAGTTTTTATTAAGCTTATATTAAATTTATTTAAGTATTAATTTCCTAAGAGCGCAGTATGGAAAACACTAGGAAGCTCTTTAGTTACACTATAGGCATGATTAAGATGATCACGCATAGCTTTTCTAGCTAAATCTTCATTTCTAATTATAAGAGCTTCATATATAGCATGATGCTTTTCTATAGTGTTATTTCTATCATTATTAGTTAAAGCCATATGTATTTGTTCTAATTGCTCATATATAAGTGTATTAAGAGTATTCATTAGTTTAGAGCATAACTCATTTTTAGCACAGTTCAAAATTGTTATATGAAATAGCTGGTCCAGTCTAGTAAAGTTTTTAATATCACCTCTGTCAAGATTGATTAGGTCATCAGAAATTTTTTTTAGTTTAGCAAAATCTTCTTCTGTGGCTCTTTGGCTAGCTAGTCCAACCATTTCTAATTCAATAGCCATTCTAAGTTCAAAAAGATCTGTATTACTTGTTTTTTCAAAAGCTAGAATATATGTTAATGGCAAGTAATAATTATTATTTTTAGGATCACTAATTGCAATTCCTTTTCTAGGTGATACAATTACAATTCCTAAAAACTCCATAACTCTTAATGCTTCACGTAAAGTTGGACGACTTACATTTAGAATTTCCATTAGTTCTGATTCATTATATAATCTTTCTCCATATTCAAGTTGATTACTAATTATTAAATTAATGAATGTTTCAATTATTTGAAAATATGCTTTTTTATTTTTTACTGGCTTTATATTTATTTTATTCATAATTCACCTCAAGATAATATATTTTGTAGACTCATTTTGTCTCTATATTCATTTTAAATGTTATAGCTAGAACTGTCTACACTATTAAAGTAAGAAATTGCAAAAAAAAGATTCAATTTTTAAAATAATAAGAAAATAAAAAATATTATAAAAATAACTAGAATTAAATTAAAATCTTTATTATTATAGTAATATGTATTTAAATATCAATTAACAGTAATAATATAAAATAAGGAGTTAATTATATAGTAAATAAATATAAAAAATTAAAAAAAGGGGTTTTTTTATGAGTAAAGAAAATATAGTTTGTTTGTGTAATTACATAACGGAAGAAGATATCATAGAAGCTGTTAAAAATGGAGCTTCCAATTTAGAAGATGTTAAAGCTAGAACTGGAGCAAGAAGTGGAATATGTAAAGGTGGAAGATGTTCCTACAGAATAAAACATATAATAGAAGATTATAGATAAATATAGTATTGTTATGAAAAATGATAACTATAAATTTATATCATTATTAAATTTTCAAATAAACAAAGAACCATAAAATTAAATGTAAAATTTAATTTTATGGTTCTTTGTTTATTAGTATAAATTATTTAAGAATATTAGAGAAAAATAGAAATATTTTTATGAAGTTTTTATTGCAATAATAGAATAGGAATAATAATTGAAAAGTTAACAAATGAAAAAAGATAGCTAACCCAATACATGGAAGAGACAATAGTGGTTCATTAGCTTCATTAAATTCAGTTACTAAATTACCATATGCTGACTCACAAGGTGGTATATTTAATACATTCTCTATAATTCCAGATGTACTTAGTAAATCAGAAAGTGAAAGAATAACCACTTTAAGTGCTATGATGTATAAAGATTTCTCTCAAAATGCTCATCATCTGAATGTTGATGTATTTAATAGGGAAACATTATTAGATGTTATGAATCATTCAGAGTTGTATCTTCAATTAACAATAAGGGTATATGGCTATGCCGTAAACTTTATAAGATTAACTAAGGAACAGCAATTATATGTTATAAATAGGACTTTTTGTAAAAATGTAGGTATATAAAAATTAAAAATAAATCTATTTAAAATTTAATTTAACTAAATTTATTTGCGAAAAATAGACTGCTTATATAGTAATAAGTAGTCTATTTTGAATTTTTTTAATAAATTTGCTTATTTTTATTGACATATTATTAACCAAATGTAATTATAATGTATATAGGTTATTAAATTACAATTAAAATTGAGGGGGAAGACCATGGAAAATAATAATGTAAATGATATGAAACTTGGGGCAGGTATAATAACAATGTCTGTTCTTACATTAATAGGAAGTGCATTTGCTGTTTTAGGGTGTGTATTTCAAATCTTGTTTAAAGACAAAATACAACAATTTTCAGCAGGCATTGAAGGAGCAGTATTAGATCCTATGACAATAGCAATATCTTTAGTAATGTCCTTAATATTGGTAGTATCAATTATTTTAATTTTAAGGAAAAAGTCATTAGGAGTATATATATATGGAACAATAGAGATTGTTTCATTAATATATAATATAATAATGAGTCCTGAAAATATTATATGGACATTAGTAGGATTAATATTTCCACTATTAATGGGATTTTTCATATATAAGAAAAGAGCTATTTTTGGATTCGGAAATAAAAATAACAATATACAAGCATAATAAAAAAAGCTATAAGTTTTAAAAACTTATAGCTTTTTTTGTTATTTATAAATTGCTTTAATAGGGTCTAATTTTGAAGCATTATATGCTGGTATTATACCAAAAATTATACCTACAAGAACAGAAGTAATTGTAGAACCTACAAAGCTTTTTAATGTTAATACTGGTGGGAATGGTAGAAAGGCTCCTACAATTTTTGAAAATAAAAATCCAAAGAAAATACCAAGTAGACCACCAGTACAGGTAACTAAGACTGATTCAAAAAGAAATTGAAGTAGTATAGATTTTGGCTTTGCACCAATAGCTCTTCTTATTCCAATCTCTCGTTTCCTTTCAGATACAGAAACATACATTATATTCATAACTCCTATACCACCAACAAACAAAGATATACCAGAGACTAAAGCTACAAATGTTGTTAATCCACCAATGATTTCTTCAAAGGTTTTAGTTATAGCTTCTGGATCTTCCATTTTGTATTCTCCATCTAGTGTAGCATGGCTTTGAGCTAAATTGCTTTGTACTTCTGAGAAAACTTCTGTTTTATCATAGTTAGGTTTAACATAAACATCAAGAGTATTTATATTTTCACTGGTATTAACACTATCTTTAAAATTTTTGGATATATAACTTATACCATTAGTAAAAGAAAAACTACCTGCAGGTTTTAAAACACCTATAATTTCATAGGTTAGATCATTAATAGTTAATCCTTTACCAATTGAATCCTTAGGGTCTTTAAATAGTTCCTTAGCAATTTCACTATCAAGAACTATTTGTCTTTTATTATCCTCTTCAGGGTTGAATTTACGGCCGTATTCAATATCTAAAGTTTTATCTTGATAACTATCTAAAAAAATCATTACATTTTTATCAAAATACTTTGCTTGAGAAGCTGTAAAATCAAATCCAACGGCAACGCCTTTACTTACTTCAACTTTTTGAACACCTTCAATTTTTTGAAGAGAAGTTATATCAGAACTAGTAAAAGGCTCTATTAAGTTTATATCTACATCAGTATTATTAGAGTGAAAATATACATTTATTTTATTAGCATTACTACTTTCTACTGATTTGTTAACATGGGCTTTTAACCCATCACCAATAGATAAAATAGTTACTACTGAGCTTATACCAATAATTATGCCAATCATTGTTAGGAATACTCTTAATTTATGAGATTTTAAACTGTAAATAGAAGTTTTTATTAAGTTAATTATAGACATATCTATTCCACCTTTTCGATTACTCCATCTTTTATATGAATTACTTTATTGGCATATTTTTTTAGGTCTTCATCATGAGTAACCATAATTATTGTTTTATTTTCCTTGTTAAGAGCTGTTAAAAGTTCCATAATGTCCGTTCCTGTAGAACTATCTAAAGCACCAGTTGGTTCATCAGCAAAAATCACATAAGGATTATTAATTAAAGCTCTAGCAATAGCAATACGTTGTTGCTGTCCACCAGATAATTCTGATGGTTTTCTATTTTTCTTATCTAATAATCCAACTAAATTTAAGTATTTATCAACTAATAAGTTTCTCTCTTTAACAGGAATATCTCCTTTGTAAAGTAATGGCAATTCAACATTTTGTCCAATAGTCAATGAATCTATAAGATGAAATTGTTGAAATATGAAACCAATATACTCATTTCTTAACTCAGATTTTTCATTTTCATTTAAACCTGTAACATCTTTTCCATTAAAAATATATTTACCATTATCAAAACTGTCTAAAAAACCTAAAATATTCATAAGGGTAGTTTTACCGCTACCGGATTTACCCATTATCATTAAAAAATCTCCTTGCTTAATACCAATATTTATAGATTTTAGAGCATGAAGATTTAAAGTTTTCATTTTGTAGTATTTATTAATATTTTTTAATTCAATAATATTATTCAACTACAATACCCTCTTTCATCTCTGGAGATGGTTTCTTTATAATAACATCATTTTCCTTAAGACCTTCAGTTATTATAACATTTCCTTCACTTTCTTTAGAATATTTTATTTTTTGTTTAACAGTTTTATTATTTACAGATTTAAATACATAATAATTATCTTTTTGTCCTAAAACAGCAGTTTTAGGTATTTTTATAGTAGGATCAGTTAAGTTAATAGTAGCTTGAACGTGAAATCCATTAGTTAATCCAGTCTGAGAATCTAGTGAAATATTTACTCCATAATGAGAAATATCTGAAGAACCTCCAGCTGCACCTGCTCCATTCAATGAAACTGCTTGAGATGAAATTGGTCTATTTCCAACAGAAGATACCTTTCCTTTTAAGGTTTGATTTGTTGGAAGAACTAATATATTAGCAGTTTGCTTTTCTTTTAATTTAGGTAGTTCCTTCTCACTTATATTACCTTTTACATAAAGGTCAGTAGTTTCTATAGTCATATAAGGTGAAGTTGCCTCTTTTGAATCATGTAATATTACATTTCCATCAATAGGAGAATTTACATTAGTATATTCTTTATTCTTTAAATGACTAACTTGATCTTGTAGAGAAGATAGTTGAGCCTTTAATGGTTCAAGTTGAGAAGTAACTCCATCTAATGGAGCTGCTCCACCTAGTTGTGTCTTCAAATTACTTTTTTCTTTTTCTAATTGTTCAATTTGTTTTTTTGTAGATGATACTTGGCTATTTAATTCATAAATTTGATCTGATACAGCATCATTTTTATAAGTGAACAGAAGTTCATCTTTTGTTACTGCTTGATTATTTTCTACTGCTACTTCATTTACAGTTCCTTTAGTAGGATCTAAAAATATATCTTCGCTTTCACTAGGAGTTATAACACCATTAACATATACTTTTTCTGATGCAGGTATTGTATATAACTCTATTTTTTTGTCATTACCCTTTGAACCCATATTCTTCTTTAATAAATAAAAGCCAACAGTACTTGCTGATATTATAAGAAGAATAAGTAAAATTATTAAAAATTTTTTTTTCATAAGAATTTCCCCCCAAATAAATATATTAAAAAAGTAAAAGTAAGAATTTATAATCTTGTCTTCATTGTTGAGCATATAATCACTCTTGTGTATATTTAAAACTTATAATATGTAAGGTATAAGTAAAAATATAGTATTGTAACTTTATAGTGAAAATGCTTCTATAAAAATAAATTTATATTTAACCTAAAAACACTACTTTAGGTTTTAATTACAAAAATGATAAATTAAATTTCTATTTTATCTCATATATTAAAAAATATTTCTTAATAATATATTTAAGAATGTTAAATTATTAAATATATATTTTTACAAAATATATGGGAAAAACTTACTTTTCTTTTTCTGTTGATATTTACAAACAATAAAATACTTTTTATTCTATTATAAGTAAAATATATAAAAAAAACTAGGATATTGTAAAAAATAATATATTTATTAGTAAATAAATATAAAAAAATGGACTTTTATATAAAAAAGTCCATTTAAAGTTATAAAATAGGTGAAATTAATCGAATTATTGATTCACATATTCTATAGCAAGTACTTCTATTATTGTATTTTTCTATAGTTAAAAATTGGCATTTTTTTTGATCAGATATAAATATATCTTTATGCTGCATAGATATTATATCATCGTATATTATAGCATTAATCTCAAAATTAAGTTTAAAACTTCTAATATCAAGATTAGCAGTACCTACACTGCAAACAGAATCATCAGCAACAATAGTTTTAGAATGAATAAATCCATTTTGATACCTATAAAATTTAATTCCACATTCAATCAGATTACCAATATTAGCGCTTAATGCCCACTCCATAAAGAAGTGATCTGGGCTTCCAGGAACAATAATTCTTATATCAACTCCAGATAAAGCAGAAATTTTTAAAGCTTCTATCATAGGTCGATCTAAAACTAAATAAGGAGTTTGAATATATATATACTTCTTAGCATTAGTTATTATTTTAAGATAATTATATTTTATATACTCATCAATATGGTCTGGGCCGGAAGATACGATTTGAACACCAACATTACCATCATTTATTGTTGAAGGGAAATATTTTTCACTTTGAGATATGCTATCATTAGCAGCGTAGTCCCAATCTAAAGCAAAACGCTTATTTAATTCTTTTACAGCATCACCTTGAATTCTTAGGTGGGTGTCACGCCAAAAATTAAATTGTGTTCCTTTATTTATATACTCATCACCAACATTAAAACCACCGACATAGCCTATCTGCCCATCTATTACTACTATTTTTCTATGATTTCTATAATTTATACGTAGATTTACTAGCTTTGTTAAACCTGGAAAAAAGATTGCAAATTTTATACCAAGGCTTTTGATATAATCTTCATTTTTACCACGAAGCCCTCTAGAACCCATTCCATCAACTAAAAGTCTAACTTCAACGCCGTCATCAACCTTTTTATTTAGAAGGGATATTAATTCACGTCCTAATCCATCCATTCTAAATATATAATATTCAATGTGAATAAATTTTTCTGCTTTTTTAATATCTTCAAGTAAATTTGAAAACTTATCTTCTCCACTAATAAATGTTTTTACACAATTATATCTTGTAAACTCAGCACCAGAATTATTATAATTCATTTTTACTAAATCAGTATAATTTTTAGCTGGAGTATTTCTATGAAGTGATATATTAAATTCTTCTGTTAAATTTTTGGATTTATGTACATCAATAGCAGTCTTTTCTTTAAATATTTTTTCTCTACTTAAATTTTGACCTAGAGCTAAATATATTAAAAATCCTAAACCTGGAAGTACAATTAAAATTAATAACCATGCCCAAGTAGTTTCAGGTTCTCTTCGTTCAATAAAAACTAATGAAAGAGCACAGGCAATATTTATTAATTCAATAATTAAACCTAAAATAAAATAGCTATTCATTTATTGCCTCCTATTTATCATATACTAATAATATTATACATTATCGGTAATAAATATATATGATTTTTAAAATTATATTCAAAGGAGGTATTTATATGAATGGATGTGGATTTGATTGCAATATTTTTGCAGATGCTAAGTTGCCACCCTGTGCAAGTTTTTTAGGTAGTTATAACCCTTTGATAAAAGATGGAAAATTGCTTTATATAAACTATAATAGAGTATTTTTTTTTCTAACGTATAATTCCTTATCAACTCAAAACTCAAATTATGTGCCTAAAGATGTATCAACATATTCATTTCAAGAAAATGCTAATATTCAGATATCTATATATGATTTTTTTATAGGTATGTTTATAAATGAAATACAATCAGGTAAAAGAAATTATGATAAAGATATTAAAATACATGATAATAATGAAATAGATAAATTTATTAAAGCAATAATAGAGAATAACTATGAAAATATATTTGATCAGTTTATACCATCATTAACATATGTAATTTCAAATTCTAATGCTATTTTATCATTATATACTGGAACTATACAGATAAGTCCAATTAATTTTTATATTGTACTTATGCTAAATAGATTTGCTAATGATAAAGCATTACTATTTGGTAATAATGCTTACGTAACACCTGATTTTATAAACTATAGTTTAGCTAATTTATTTGTTCAATGTAACCCATACTAAAATTGAAAATTATAATACTAAAAGTTTTTAAGCTAATTTATAAAATATTTTAATTGATTTGAAAATATAAAAACTAAAAAGATAAATTAAAAAGATAAATTAAAAAGATAAAAATTAGAAAATTTTAATTATTGAAAAGTTTGAACTTAACAAAAAATACTAGTATTATATAGTAGTTAGAAAATTAACTTTAAAATAAGAGAGGTGAAAATGGTATATAAATTACCAGAGTATATGAGAAACAATAAGAGAAATGTTGTAATAGCTATAATGATGGTTATGTTTTTAGCTGCATTTGAAGGAACAGTTGTTAGTACAGCAATGTCTACCATAGCAAAGGATCTTCAAGGTTATAATCTTATAAGTTGGGTATTTTCAGCTTATCTTTTGACTTCAGCAGTTTCTACACCTATATATGGTAAACTTTCAGATTTATATGGAAGAAAGAAAATGCTGACATTAGGTACTATAATTTTTATAATTGGTAGTTCATTTTGCGGTATATCACAATCTATGACTCAGTTAATAATGTTTCGTGCAATTCAAGGAATTGGTGCAGGATCAATATTAACAATAACTTATACAATAATTGGAGATATATTTGATATTTCAGAAAGAGCAAAAATACAAGGTTGGTTAAGTACTGTTTGGGGAATTGCAAGTTTAATAGGTCCATTTTTAGGTGGATTCCTTATAGACTATTTATCTTGGCATTGGATATTCTTTATAAATGTTCCTTTTGGAATAGCATCTATAATTTTGTTACATAGAAATTTTGAAGAAAAAGTAGTGAAAACTGATGCTAAAATAGATTACATAGGCATTGTTTTTTTAACAACGTCTATAATATCAGTATTACTAGGTGTATTCATTGGTATTATTAAATTTAGAATTGTACTTTTTGTAATAGCTATTATATCTTTAGTTTTATTCTATTTTACAGAAAAGAAATCTTTAGAACCAATAGTACCATTTGATATTTTTACACGAAATACAATTATTGCAAACTTGATTTGCTTTCTAGCATCTGGCGCTCTTATGGCCATTGAGGCATATACTCCATTATATACGCAAAATGTATTAGGCTATACACCAACAATTGCAGGAGTAACAATGGCACCAATGTCTATAGCATGGCTTTTAAGCTCATTTATACTTTCTAAAACTCTATCCAAATATGGAGAAAAAATAGTAGTAATTGTAGCTATAATGTTATTAACTATAGGATCAGTTATACTTAAATTAGTAGGTGTTTCAACTCCAATAGTACTACTTATAGGAGCAATTGTAATAATGGGTTTTGGATTTGGTGGTGTTTTTACAACACTTACAATTACAGTACAATCAGCAGTAGGGTATGAAAAAAGAGGAGCAGCTACTTCTGTTAATGCACTTATAAGAACATTAGGACAGACAATAGGTGTAAGTATTTTTGGAGGAATAATAAATTCTAGCATAGCAAAATATTTTGGTGGATTAGGTATGAATGGCATTAATTCTGAGAATATATATAATTCTGAGGCTACTAATGATCAAATTAGAAATGCTTTTTATAGTGGAATACATAGCATATATTTTATGATTATATTTATTATGATAGTATGTTTGTGCGTATCAGTATTTATAAAAAATAATAGTGTAGAAAAACAATAAATATTATAAGAAAGCTGTTGCAATGTTAATAAATAAAAGTTAACAGAGCGATAGCTTTTTTATGTATAAGCATAAATAATTTAAAATTATTTTATTATAATTATTGTTAAACTTAAAACAAATTTTACAGAGTTTTATTAATAAAATTTTGTTGAAATTTGTTTTTAAAAAGGTATTTATATAAAAAAAATTATTAAATCTATAAATTTCATAGGAAAACATATTGACAATATAGCTGTGAAATAATATTATAAATATAAAGATGATTGTGATAATTATGACAATTTAAAATTGTATAGGTATTAAAAATATAAATTTATAATAAATTTTAATTATAGAATTAATATTAATGATTTAAAAGAAATTATTTAGGGGGTATTATTATGGAAAATAAAGTTGTAAATATAATGGGAGATAATATTTTATATATATCAATAATTGATACAGATGGAAAAAGGCATACAGTTACAAATGTTAGACAGGCATCTGATATTAAACGTATTCAATTACTAGGTGATATGGATATGCTTGTAACAGAAGTAAGATTAAAATATATATCTAATGTTAGAGATTACAATAAATACTTTTTAGGATATGTTAATGAAAATATTTCAATAAATAAGGAAATACGTTGCGAAACACCATTAAAATTAAATTTAGCAATAGAGGGGATTTTAAAACAAAGTGGTTTAGATTATTTATTATAGTATATAAATTAGAATATTATTTTGACAACTTAGAGAGGCTGTTTTAAAGTAGATTTAAAATTCTATTTTAAAACAGTCTCTTTTATTTTAAAATAAATTCTATAGGGTTCCAAATTGACTTTTAAAATTACTCGTTCCAAAACTTGGATACCCAAAATAGTGAGACATGCTCGGAAATTCTTAAAATTCAACACTACATTTTGCATAAAAGTATTTTAAAGTTATTGAAAAAATTTAAATGGGAGTTTGTTTTCCTATAAAATTAGATTAGTTAAAAATAAAAGAATTTGTTTGTATACTTTTATGCAGTTTTAATTTTTTATTTACTTTGATAAAATTTATTTCAAAATATGTTAAATTTTACATGGGAAAATAGCATATATTAATTTATTTAAATAATAATGTTTTATATTTTAAATGAATATGTTAAAATATACAAAACGAACAATTGGAAAATTACAAAAACTACATTAAATATTACAAAAATTAAAAATATATATTTATTACTTATATATTATATTAAAAAAAATAAGCAACATAATAGATAAATTTAAAATGGGGGAATTGAAATTGAAAAAAGTAGCAATTATAGGTACCTTAGACTCAAAGGGGGAAGAATATTCATATTTAAAGAATATTATAGAAAGACAAGGGTTAGAAACATTAGTTATAGATGTAGGAATTTTTGAGCCAAGCATTGAAGCAGACATTAAGAATGAAGATATAGCAAAATCTGTTAATGAAAGCATTAAAATGTTACAAGAAAAAAAAGATAGAGGATATGCTGTAGAAATTATGTCGAAAGGTGCAGTTAAAGTAGTTAAGGAACTTTATGATAAAGGTGAAATTAGTGGAATAATAAGTCTTGGAGGTTCTGGTGGAACAGCACTTGCAACACCATGCATGAGAACGTTGCCAATAGGTGTGCCTAAAATTATGGTATCTACATTGGCATCTGGAGATACTAGACCTTATGTAGGAGTTTCAGACTTAATAATGATGCATTCTGTGGTAGATATATCAGGTTTAAACTCAATATCAAAAAAGATAATACGAAATGCAGCTAATGCCATAGTTGGAATGGTAAATAATGAAGAGGTTGAAGATGACAAAAGTGAAGAAAAAAAACTTATAGCAGCAACAATGTTTGGAGTAACAACTCCTTGTGTTACTAAAGCTAGAGAATATTTAGAAAGTAAAGGTTATGAAGTTATAGTATTTCATGCTACAGGAACTGGTGGACAGGCTATGGAAAATCTTATTGATGGAGGATTTATTGACGGAGTATTAGATATAACAACAACAGAGTTATGTGATGAACTAGTAGGTGGAGTTTTATCTGCTGGTCCAAATAGACTAGAAGCATCCGTTAAAAGAGGCATTCCTCAAATTGTGTCTACAGGAGCGTTAGATATGGTAAATTTCGGGCCATATGAAACTGTACCAGAAAAATTTAAAGATAGAAAATTTTATAAACATAATCCAACAGTAACACTAATGAGAACTACAAAAGAAGAATGTAGAGAGTTGGGGAAACTAATATGTGAAAAACTTAATAAAACCAATAGTAAAACTGCTATAGTTTTGCCATTGAAAGGAATATCTATGATAGATGTAGAAGGTCAACCTTTTTATGGACAAGAAGAAGATCAAGTATTGTTTGATACTATAAAAAATAATATAGACAATAAAAATATAGAAATAATAGAGATTCAACAGGATATTAATGATGAAAGAATAGCTATATTAATGGCTAAAAAATTAATAAATTTAATGGAGAATAAATAGGAGGAAAATAAAATGAAATTTACAAGAGAAGTTATTTTAGAAAGACTTAATAAGGAGATAAAAAATGAAAATATAATATTAGGTGCTGGAGCTGGAACAGGTATATCAGCTAAAAGTGCTGAAGCTGGTGGAGTTGATATGATTATAATATACAACTCAGGAAGATATAGAATGGCTGGAAGAGGTTCTCTTGCAGGTTTATTATCCTATGGAGATGCAAATCAAATCGTTATGGATATGGGAAAAGAAGTTTTACCAGTAGTAAAAAATACACCAGTATTAGCAGGAGTTTGTGGAACAGATCCTTTCAGAATTATGGAAGTATTCTTAAAAGAATTAAAAGATTCAGGATTTGCAGGGGTACAAAATTTTCCTACAGTAGGTTTAATTGATGGTACATTTAGAGAAAATTTAGAAGAAACTGGAATGGGGTATGATTTAGAAGTTGAAATGATAAGAAAAGCTCATGAAATTGGATTATTTACAACTCCTTATGTATTTGATAAAGGTCAAGCTATAAAAATGGCTGAAGCTGGTGCAGATATACTTGTTGCACATATGGGATTAACAACAAAAGGAAGTATAGGTGCTAAAACATCTAAATCATTAGATGAATGTGTAGAGTTAATACAAACTATTCATGATGAAGCAAAAAAAATTAATCCAAATATACTTGTTATATGTCATGGTGGTCCGATAGCAGAAGCATCTGATGTTGAGTATGTACTTTCTAAAACTAAAGGAATAGTTGGGTTCTTTGGAGCATCTAGTATAGAAAGATTAGCAACAGAAAGAGGAATTAAAAATCAAACTGAAAGCTTTAAGAATCTTAAATTATAATTTAAAGAAAAAAATGTAATCAGTTTTAATCTTATATAATAAAAACTATGAAATTACATATTTAAAGATGTGATTTCATAGTTTTTTATTATATATTGTATTTAAAATTTATTTTTGACTAATTGTAAAATGAAATTGAACTAATAAAATTAAACAAAAAAATTCCATAATGATTATCCTGTGTTATGATTAAATCGCCAAACCCAACCAAACGAAAGGATATTCACTATGGAACATCAAAATCATAACACAGATTCAAGAAAAAACAAACACCTAAATTTTAAAGAGCGCTGTCTAATTGAGCTTAGACTCAAGGATGGAAACAGTCCGTACAAAATTGCAAAAGAACTTGGTCGTCCAATCAACACTGTACTTAATGAAATAAGACGTGGTACAACTACTCAGATTAAGCAGGACAGATATGTTGAGATGTACCTTGCTGATACTGGCGAAGCTAACTATAAGCGTAATCGCTTGAACTCCTGCCGCTCAATTAAAAGACTTGAATGCAGCGAGTTTATTAGCTATACCGTGAATCAGATTAAAGAAAACTCATGGTCACCTGATGCGTGTTTTGGCGAAGCCTTAAAATCAGGACGTTTCAGCCGATCTGAGATGGTATGTACTAAGACTCTTTATAACTACATTGATTTAGGTCTTTTAAACGTAAAAAACTATGACCTGCCGTTAAAGTTACGTCGTAATACCAAGCACTCAATAGTCAAGAAAAATAAGAAATACTTCGGTAAAAGCATCGCGGAGCGTCCTTCGGATATTGAATCACGCGCTGAATTTGGTCACTGGGAAATCGATACTGTCATAGGCGAAAAAACTGATAATGATCCAGTATTAATGACACTTGTTGAAAGAAAAACACGCAATGCAATAGTTCGTAAGATTCCATCTAAGACAGCCAAAGCTGTTATGGATGAGATTAAGAACATCTGTAGCTATTTCAGTGAAAAATTTAGCACTGTATTTAAAACTATAACTGGTGATAATGGCTCTGAATTTGCTGACTTATCTACAATAGAAAGTCTTGGTAATACTAAGGTGTATTTTACACATCCCTATTCTTCATTTGAAAAGGGCACTAACGAACGTCATAATGGATTGATAAGAAGATTTATTCCTAAAGGGAAGCGTATGAGCAATTACAGCCTTGATGACATTGCTTTTATTGAAGAGTGGATGAACACGCTTCCACGTAAGATACTCGACTATAAGACTCCAGAATCATTATTTGAGAATGAGCTTGATATCATATATTCAGCATAATCTTTGGTTAATTATGAAATTGAATTTATTAGTTCAATTTGTTATTGCAATTTATAAAAATTTATTTTTTCTTTTTCCAAGAATCTTTTAGAGAGACTATTCTATTAAATACTAAATTTTCATCAGTAGAATGTTTTTTATCTACACAAAAATATCCATGACGTATGAATTGAAATTTACTTTCTTTAGGAGCTCCTTTTAAGGATGGCTCTAATATAGAGTTTTTAAATATTAATAATGATTTTGGATTTAATTTTTCATCCCAACCTTTAGAAGAATGTTTTAATAAACCTTCATCTGATAAAAGCTTATCATATAAATTAACTTGTGCTTTTATACCATGAGATGCAGATACCCAGTGAATAGTACCTTTAACCTTTCTTCCAGTAAAACCAGAACCACTTTTTGTTTCAGCGTCGTAAGTACAATGAAGTTCTAGAATATTATCATTATCATCTTTTATAACATCATTGCATTTTATAAAATAAGCACCTTTTAATCTAACCTCATTACCAGGATATAAACGATGGAATCCTTTAATAGGAGTTTCCATAAAATCTTCTTTCTCTATATATATAATTTTGGAGAAAGGAACTTTTCTAGTACCAGAATCAGGATTTTGACCATTATTTTCAATTTCTAACATTTCTACTTCGTTATCTGGATAATTAGTTATAATAACTTTAAGTGGATCAAGAACAACCATTTTTGAATCTACCTTAGGTTTTAAATCTTCTCTTAAACAATGTTCAAGCATTGAGATATCAACGGTACTTTGATTTTTAGATACGCCTATTTCATTAACAAAAGCTTTAATGCTTTCAGGAGTAAATCCCCTACGTCTTAATCCTTGAATAGTAGGGAGCCTAGGATCATCCCATCCATCTACATAGTTGCCAAATACTAATTCTTTTAAATATCTTTTACTTGTTACAACACCAGTTAAGTTCAATCTACCAAATTCTCTTTGTTTTGGTGGCTCACAAAAATCTAATTCATTTAAGAACCATTCGTATAAAGGTCTATGATCTTTAAATTCCATGGAACATAAAGAGTGTGTAATACCTTCAATAGCATCTTGTAATGGATGTGCAAAATCATACATTGGATAGATGCACCATTTATCTTCAGTTCTATAGTGTGATGCATGAAGTATTCTATATATTACAGGGTCTCTAAAGTTTATGTTAGGAGAGGACATATCTATTTTAGCTCTTAATGTTTTTGCTGAGTTTTCAAATTCTCCATTTTTCATTCTTTCAAATAAATCTAAATTTTCTTCTATAGATCTATTTCTATAAGGACTATCTTTTCCAGGTTCAGTTAAGGTTCCTCTATATTCTCTTGTCTCATCAGGTGTTAAATCACAAACATAGGCTTTTCCTTTTTTTATAAGTTTTACAGCACATTCATAAAATGTATTAGAATAATCGGAGCCATAAAATATTCTTTCTTTAGGTGAAAAACCTAGCCAATTTATATCGGCAATAATTGAATTAACGTATTCAATGTCTTCTTTTAATGGATTTGTATCATCAAATCTTAAATTAAAAGTTCCATTATATTTTTGAGCTATAGAATAGTTAATGTTAATAGCATAAGCACTACCTATATGAAGATATCCATTAGGTTCTGGTGGAAATCTAGTAGCTATATTTCTTGAGTAAGCATTATTATCTAAGTCATCATTTACAATTTTATGCAAAAAATTTGAATTTATATTTTCATTAATTGAATTACACATTTAATTCCCTCCATTTACGAAATTTGAATTATTTACCTATTTTTATTCATAAATTTATTTACATAGTTTAAATTTATATTTGGATAATTTATATTTGGATAAAATTTATATTTGGATAATTTATATTTGGATAATTTATATTTGGATAAAATTTATATAAAATAAAAAAACTCTCACCCCCAAGACTAATTTTTAGCCTTGGGGACGAGAGATATATTCGTGGTGCCACCCCAGTTCGTTAACATGTTACCATATTAACCTCTTCAAGTACGACTTAAATTTAAAATGCTAAGTGATACTCTAGCTCTATAACAGGAGCGCCTGTCATACCATCCCTAAAAGTTCCGATATGAAGCTCAAAGACTTGCTTCAATTAAAACATCTTTACTCCTTCTCAGCTACTGGAGTTCTCTGTAAAAGAGGAATTTAATTTACTCTTCTTATCATTGCTGTGAAAATAATAATATTTTTATAAATAGTATCAAAGAAAAAATATTATGTCAAGAAAAAAATGAAAAAGATTAAAAAAATAAAAAAAGAGTAGAATAAATTATAAAGATAAATATAGTAAGATTGGATATTTTTTAACATAGTCAAAAAGTATCTGTTAAATCTATGTTAAATGGTTTGAATTCTAGTAGTTTTAATAAATAAAGTTAGTTATATTATAATTAACTTTATAAGACTATTTTATGAAATACATAATTAAGAGGTGAAAGATGAAGTTTTTATCTAATTTTTTAAAAGGAATAGCAATTAGCATATCCCAAATAGTTCCAGGCGTTAGCGGAGGGACTATAGCCATAATTCTTGGAATTTACGATGATATAATACATGCTATAAATAATATTTTAAATGATTTTAAAAATCAATATAAACTATTAGTACAAGTAGGATTAGGAGCCATTATAGGTATAGTTTTATTTAGTAATATAGTAAAAAATGTAATTACAAAATATCCTATAGAAGCAGGGTTCTTTTTTATCGGTATAATTTTAGGTGGAGCACCTTTGATGTATAAAAAAGCTACTAAGAAAGGATTGTTGAAAAAAAATTTAATTTATTTATGCTTAGGTATTTTAATTGTATTTATTATGTCGGGAGAGCATATAGACAATTCAAATATAATAACTAATTTAAATATTTTAAATTTCATTTGGTTGTTTATAGGAGGCATAATAGTTGCAATAGCTTTAATATTGCCAGGTATAAGTGGATCTTTTATGCTTTTAATTTTAGGCCTTTATAATACAGTTTTAACTGCTGTATCAGATTTGAATTTTTTAATACTTATTCCAATTGGATTAGGTGTAATAATAGGGACCATTGCAACTGCCAGAACAATAGAAAGATTGTTAAATAAATATCCACAGCAAATATACATGCTTATATTTGGATTTGTTTTAGGATCAGTGGTATCTATATTTCCGGGAATACCTACAGGTGTATCTTCAATAGTATCTATAATATTATTAGTTTTAGGATTCATCTTTATATATAAAATAAGTGAAGAATAAATATAGAGATACAAGCTCTAATTAAAATTTATTCAGTAACTTTAAAATATTTTTATACAAGATTTAGTGTTGAATTATAAGTGATTCGGAGCATGTCTTACTATTTTGAGTATTCAAGTTTTGGGATAAATAATTTAAAAGTCAATGTGGAACTCTATATATAAGTAAAATAAAATGTAAAAATTTTTGATAAAAGGAATAAAAGTTTCTTATATTCACAATATAATATTGAACAAATATTATATTTAGGAGGATATTATGAACAGGGAACAAAAGAATGAAAAACATAATAATGCTAAAAAAATGATTGTAGATGGTAAGGATTGGAATGATATAATGCAAGAAACTGGTTTAAGACTTAAAGATTTAAAAAGAATTCAAAAAGATGAAATAAATCCACATTTTTAGTGAAAAATTCCTGCTGGCTTGTAAAGCAGGAATTTTTTATATTAAACATTAAAAATAAATTATTTAGTAGTTACATTTCTATATTTTAATTGATCTAATTTGTTGTCTAATATAAATTTTCTTAAAAGCTGTTCATCAGCTTTATTAATAAACTTAAACTTACAACCATAATTATACATACAATCTGTTTTGAATTTTCTTTTAGTCTCAGTTATTATAGTAATAGTAGTAGTACCTATAGGTAGCAAAAGAATAAAGTTTAAATCAAGCGGTAAGTTAAGTGGACTCTCTAGTAATATGCCAGAAATACTTATATTTTTAGCTATCATTAATATAGGCTTTGAAAGATTAATTACTTCTTTATGAGACTTTTTTAATATGTTTACTGGTAATGTAATGTTTATATTTACACGACTATGTAGCCGCCGGTTTTTGGAATATAGGAAACGTATATTAGTAAATTCTATATTTTTTGCGTATATTTTAGAAATACTAGCTTCATAAACTAAGACGCCCTCTTTTTTAGAAAATATACTTAAAAAAAAGTTTTCTTTACAATTTGACATATGTTCATTATTAATAGACATAATTAATTTATTATTATCAAAATATTGAATTATTCCAGTTGCAGTTAAATCACCATATAAGGACTCCGCTTTTATTAAAGAATAGTTATATTGCATAGTTATTCCCCCTTTACATTTTTAAAAAATTAAATTATATCTATATCATATTATGGTTTAAAAAAATGTATAATTCAATATAAAATTACAAAATAGTAAATTAAATGGGAAAAATATAAAAATAAAAATATAATTTCAAATTTTTTAATTATATTGGCAATTGATTAAAAAAATAGTATGTTAAAAATATATCAAAAGATAACTTAATCATTTTCAATCGGTTTCAAAAATTAAGTTAAGAAACTAAACTAAAGTTAATTTTTATAAATTTATAAAAAATATGTTGAATTTAAAATTTTTATTTCGAAGTAGGAGGAGATAGTATGTTTAAGAGTATAATATCACCAGGTAAATATATACAAGGGAGTGCTGTGTTAAAAGACATAAGAAATCATATATCGAATTTGGGAGAATCATTTTTTATAATTGCCAGTGATAATGGAATAAAAAGAACCAAGCCTATTATAGAAGAGAGTTTTAATGAAAAAAAATGTAACTTAACATTTGAAAGTTTTAATGGGGAATGTTCTAAAAATGAAATTGATAGATTAAGAAAAATTTTAAAAGAAAATGATTGTGATGTTGTTATAGGTGTAGGTGGCGGAAAAATTTTTGATACTGCTAAAGCAGTTGCCTATTATGAAAATATTCCTGTAGTAATAGTACCAACAATTGCCTCTACTGATGCACCATGTAGTGCATTATCTGTTATATATACAGATGAAGGTGTATTTAGCGAATATTTAATGCTACCTAAAAACCCTGAGGTTGTAATAGTAGACACTGAAATAGTTGCAAAAGCGCCATCAAGGTTATTAGTTGCTGGAATAGGGGATGCATTAGCTACTTATTTTGAGGCCGAAGCGTGTTTAAAATCTAATGCTTGTAATATGGCAGGTGGAAAAATTACAAAGGCAGCTATGGCTTTAGCAAGTTTATGCTATGAAACATTGTTAGAAGATGGATTAAAGGCAAAACTTGCAGTAGAATCCGGAGTCTGTACTACTGCAGTAGAAAATGTTATTGAAGCTAATACTTATCTAAGTGGTATTGGATTTGAAAGTGGTGGACTTGCAGCAGCTCATGCAGTTCATAATGGATTTACTGTTTTAGAGCAATGTCACCATTTGTATCATGGAGAAAAGGTTACATTTGGAACTATTGTTCAGTTAGTTTTAGAAAATAGAACTATGGAAGAAATAGAAGAAGTTATAGGATTATGTTTGGATTTACATTTACCTATTACATTAGAAGATATGGGCATAATTGAAATAAAGGAAGAAGAAATTAGAAGTGTAGCTAAGGCAACTTGTTCAGAAGGTGAAACGGTTTATAATATGCCATTTGAAATTAATGAAGACGTGGTTTATGCCGCAATACTTTCAGCAGATGCAATAGGAAGACTTTATAAATAGAAATTATGATAAAGTTGTAAACTTTAATCATTCATAAGAATATTGTTAATAATTTACTTAGGATGATTTAGATTTAAGATTTATAAAAAGAGCCTTCAAATCATATTTTGAAAGCTCTTTTTGCTATTCAACTATAATTTCATCAAAAAGAATATTATTAATTGGGTTCACAATTACATTTTTTACTTTATTTTTATTATATATAATTCCACACTTAGGATTAAATAAAAATATGGCAGGACAATCAGCTAACATAACATCATTTAATTCCTTATATAGATTATACCTTTTATCAGGTATAATACATTCTGATGCTTTATCCATCAATGAATTTACTTTTTCATTATTATAATTATTTTTAAAGAAAGCAGAATTTATATTAAATAATGGTCTCAGATAATTGTCAGCATCACCAGTATCAGCAATCCAAAAAGCTGGAAAAATATCAGATTTAAGATAATTATCAGGGTGGTATATACCTTTTTCATTAACGAGAATTTTTTCGCAATTTATACCAACAGCTTCAAAATAGCTTACAAGAAGATTAATATAATCATCATTTTTGCTATGTACTATTTTTAAAGTGTCTTTAGAATTTGAATAATTACACCTGCTTAAAAGTTCCTTTGCTTTAGTAGGATTATATTTAAAAATATCCTCATTATTAAAATCTAATATTGCTCTAGGAAAAATAGATTTAAAAGCTTCTGCATTATTACAAGCTAAAAGCTTAATAAGTTCTTCTTTATTTACTGCATAATTAAGAGCTTGACGGGCAAATTTATTTCTCGCAAAGATGCTATTTTTATTAAAGTTAAAAAAATACATATTAGTTAGCAAAGATGGATATAATATTAAATTATTATATTTGTAATTATCACAAAGAGATAAAACTTCTTTAGATACAGAAGAAATTTTATAAAAATCTAAAATTCCTTCAGTTTCTAGTAATGATAAAGGTTTTTTCTCATTAGTCACTATAATTTCATCTACATAAGCTCTACCATTATAATAGTCATTAAAAGCTGTAAGAATAATCATGTTTGAAGTCTTTTCAGTAATTTTAAAAGATCCACAGCTTACTAAAGTTTTATTAGCTATATATGGTTTTTTTTCATATATAGAACAAGATGGTTGAGTCAAATTTTTAAGAAATCCAGAGTATGGACTGTGTAATTTTATCATAATTGTATATTTATCTAAAATTTTGATTCCACTTATCTCTTGTGATTTGCCATTTCTAAAATTCTCTGCACCTTCTACTGGACTAAGTAGCCAATAATTAGATGATTTAGTTTTTAGATTATATAGACGTTCTAATGAAAATTTGACATCTTCTGCTGTCAAAGTATTACCATCATGAAATTTAACATTGTCTCTAAGTTTAAAAGTCCAGGTTAAGTTATCTTCGTTTAAATACCATGTTTTAGCTATACCTGCACTGATATCACAGTGTTGTCTTTGAACTAATAATTGTGAACAAATATTAAAACTAAGAGTAGCCTGGTCTACACTATAAGCTTTAGCTGCATCTAAAGGCTCCTCATCAAAATTAAGTACAGTTTTTATAGATGTTTTAGGCTTATTTAATATAGAAGTTTTTTTATTTTCTATATTTTTACATAGGTTAATAAACCCATCTACTGAAGTTTTAGCAAATTGAGAATTTATTATAGAATTTTCCACAAGAGAAAAAGTTTTATCAGAAATTTCTCTCATATCATTGGTACAAGATGATATGTAATCTATTGATTTTAATTGTCCTTCAATAGCATTATTTATTTCTTGAATTATACATTCAGTATTATTAGTTGCATTAGAGATATTATTAAATGATGATGTTGTCTTTTGTGCTAATTCTATACCAGTATTTATTGAATTATCGCTATTTTTAATAGTTTTCATAGTATTAGATACACTAGAATTTATATCTAATATTATGTTTTCAATGATTTCAACAAAATCTTTACTTTTATTTGCTAATTTTTTTACTTCAGTTGCAACTACACTAAAACTTTTACCATGTTCCCCAGCTCTAGCAGCTTCTATTGATGCATTTAGTGAAAGTAAGTTAATTTGATGAGAAATTTGCTTCATTTGAACAAGAATGTCATTTATATTGGTAATTTTACCGTTTAAGTTACTTACTTCTGATTTTATTGAATCAACAGACTTTATTATTTCAAACATAGAGTTTATAGTTTTAGATATAGAAGACATACCATCTTCTACAGTTTCAATTGTTATTTTGGATTGTTCACTTGAAGAAGTTATACTAGCAGACACTTCTTCTGCCAATGATGCATAGTTCTCAAATTCATCAATAACTTTAAGAATTGATGATGATTGTTTATTAACTGCATAATTTATTTCAGAAATAGATTTAATAAGATTATCTATTGAATAATAGGCTTCATCTACTCTTTTATTTAATTTCATTAAAGAAATGTTTTGATTATAGGAGGAAAAATCAAATCTTCTATTATCAATAGTAATAATATTGCAGTCCTCACTATTAGATTTTTTATTTTTTTTAAATAACATAATAACCTCCATAAATTTAGTATTTATTAAAGAAAAACATAAAATATATAAAATAATATTTCTTAATAAAATGTTAATGTTAAATTTATTAAAAATTTACAAATCATACTAATTAAAATTATAATAATATTTTTGGAATTATTCAACTATACGAAATATTTTTTAAATTAAAAAAATAAAAATACATATAAATTTAAAATTATATACGAATTTAACATTAATATCTTTTAAATTTACATTTTAAAATTTAAAATAATACAATTTTAAGTTAAAATTAGACTATTAAGTATTAATTAAGTTTAAGGGGTGAATGATTTGAAGACTATATTATGCATAGGTGACAGCATAACATATGGATACGGAATAGATTTTAAAGAAAGCTGGTTCTATTTAATAAAAAATGAATATAAAGAATATAAATTTATAAATTCAGGAATTAATGGCGATACAACAGTTGGAATGATGAATAGATTAACATCAGAAATAAATTTGCATAGCCCTGATATTATAATATTATTAGGTGGAAGTAATGATTTTCTATGTAATAGAAAAATTAGTGATGCTTTAGATAATATAAAAATAATTATTAAAGAATCTTTAGAAAAAAATATAATACCAATAATACTTTCTCCACCTAAAATGTCAGAAAATATGGCAATTAAAAGATGGGACTGCTATTGTAATTATAAAAATGTCAATTGTATTATTGAAAGCTATGAAAAAGAACTACAAAATATTTGTAAGGAAAATTCTATAAAGTTTGTAAACTTGACAAAAGAATTTAATGAGTGGAATGAAGATTTATACACAGATGGAGTACATTTAAGTTATGAAGGGAACTGTATTGTTTATAAAAGTTTATTAAATAGTTTGAAAAGTACATTATAGTAGGGTAGAAAACTTACTGTTTTCATTAAACTAAAAAGTTCTCACTTAATAAAAGTATAGGCTAAAATTAAAAATTTGGAATTATATAAAAGGGGCTGTCGCACTAAATAATTAGTGCACAGCTTTATTTTTGCAAAAAAATAAATCTCAAACTCTATAAGCTT
>NZ_LFRG01000005.1:0-110055 GCF_001573875.1 Clostridium sp. ATCC 25772 | reverse complement strand
GTTTATTATACTATATTTTAAAATTTGAGGACATAATCACATACGTTATAATAAGACATTATCAAAAATCAATCAGATGCAATCAATATTTATTGGAAGTTTTAGTTGATAAAACTTCTGATTAACGGTATAATCTTTTTGTAAAATATTATTTTGTTGCATAAATATATTTTACTATAAATCTCAAGCTTATAGAGTTTGAGATTTATTTTTTTGCAAAAATAAAGCTGTGCACTAATTATTTAGTGCGACAGCCCCTTATCCATTATACAAATTTTATTTATAATTTACTAATCTAACTTAAATTGTTCTACTACCTTTATTAATTTTAATGCTACTTCTGAATTTTTATTAGTTTCAACAGATATACTATCATTTTGGTTATTTACCATTGAAATACTTTCAGCTATTTCAGTAGAAGAAGCTGAAACTTGTGCTACTGATGTTGACACTTCTTCCATATTTCTCGCTATTTCTTCCACAGAACATGAAACTTCCTCTGATGATTTAACAAAAACTTCCACCAATTCTCTTATAGTATCTCCATCTTTTGTGTATTCAACACTAGTGTTTATTAATTCAGTATAATCTTTTAACACCTCTTTTTCTATAAATGTTAAAACATCTGTAGAAGACGTTGAAAGATCTTCTACTGCAACTAATACTTTACCAACATTTTCTTGTATTTCAGCAACGGCATGAGAAGACTCTTCTGCTAATTTACGAACTTCTTCTGCCACAACAGCAAATCCTTTTCCATGTTCCCCTGCACGAGCAGCTTCTATAGCAGCATTTAATGCTAAAAGGTTTGTTTGTTCAGATATACTCAAAATAGTATTTGACATATCTAAAATATTTTGAACTACCTTTGAATTCTCTATAGCTTTTCCAAGTTTTTCTTTTGATAGATTGTATATTTTTTCCGCATTTTCTTTTGATTTAGAAGAATTTTTATTTATATTCTCTGCTTTTTTTTGTATATTTGCAACTATATTTAATCCTTCCTTTGCTTTATTAGTAGAATCATCTGAATTTGATTTAACAGTACTTGCCATAGCTGTTACTTCTTGTACCGCTGCCGATGATTGTTCCATTCCTGCTGATATTTCTTCAGTAGCTGCTGATACCTGTTGTACTTGAGCATAAACATCACCAAACATATCACCAGTAATTCTAACATTTTCTTCTATACTTTCACTTTCACTACGAACAGATATCATAGAATTTTTCAATCTATTAACTGCATTGTTAATAGCATTTACAGTCTGTCCTATTTCATCATTTGAATATGATTTAATTTTTATACTTAAATCACCTTCTGCTAATTTTTCCGTAGCCTCTACTACTTCTTTCATTTGATCTTTAATACTTTTTAAAATCAAATATGTAAATATAACTCCCAAAATTACTCCTAATGCAGATAAACTCATAGTTAAATTTCTAACTTTCTCCATGCTATCATTAGCTTCAGTTGCTGCTATCTTACTCATATCCTCTATAGAAGTAATAGCCTTTCCTACATCTTCCTTCCACTTATTACTCGGTTCCTCTAGTGAAATTATAATTTTTTCTAATTCAGCTGAACTTACATTTGTTCTCATTCCTTCTTCAACTGCTTTATTTATTGCTATTATGGCTGTTTCTCCATCTTTTTTAACCTGTTCCATAATAGTTTTTCCTTTTTCAGTCTCCATAATACTTACAAGTTCATTTTCTGATTCCATATACTTACTTATATTTTCATCTATATTTTTCTTTTGTTCATTCATATAATTCATATTTTTACTGACACATAAATTTCTTATAGCTAATCCAATATTATTTATATCTCCTCTCATATCTGTAGCAATATTTTGTTTTTTACTATTTACATCTACTATAAGATGTAATGATTTATCTACACCTTTTAGTTTTAAGATAACGGTACTAGATATTAGAGCCATTAAAACTATAACTACTCCAAATCCTAATATAAGTTTGTTAGATAATTTAACTTTTTTTAAATTCATAATTTTCCTCCTGTGTTTAAGAGATTACAAGTAAAATAAAAGTTTTTAATGTCTTCTTTATTACATACAATTAAAATTTTATAATACTTAATTAAAATGCATCCTTATTAATTAATCTACATTTTAACCATTATTTTACTTATAATCTTCAAATTACTTCTTTACCTATGTATAATATTTTCGTTGTCAAATTATAAATCTTAACATACTTATGAATTTATAATTAATTTATATAAATTTTCTTGTTGTAAAATAAAAATAGTTAAGAAATACAGTTATATTTCTTAACTATTTTAAAATTATTGAATAAATTTAACTTTAAGTTTATCCCTTATGTTATTCTAATTTGAATTGTTCAACGGTTTTAGACAATCTTGATGCTACTTCTAAGTTTTTATCAGTTTCACTAGATATCATATCATTTTTATTATTTACCATTGAAATGCTTTCTGCTATTTCTGTAGAAGAAGCTGTAACTTGTGCCACAGATGAAGATACTTCCTCCATACTTTTTGCTATTTCATCTACTGAATAGGAAACATCCTCTGATGATTTTGCAAGTGTCTCTACTAATTTTTTTATAGTATCCCCATCTCTTTTATATTCAACGCTAGTATTTATTAACTCAGCATAATCTTTTAATACTTCTTTTTCTATGAATGCTAAAACATCTTGTGAAGAATTTGAAAGATCTTCTACTGCAACTAGAACCTTATTAACATTTTCCTGTATATCTGCAACGGCATAAGATGATTCCTCTGCTAATTTACGTACTTCTTCTGCAACAACAGCAAATCCTTTTCCATGTTCACCTGCACGGGCAGCTTCTATAGCTGCATTTAATGCTAAAAGATTTGTTTGTTCTGATATTCCTAAAATAGCATTAGACATATCTAAAATATTTTGAACTACTTTTGCATTATCTATAGCTTTTCCAAGTTTTTCTTTTGATAGTTCATATATTTTTTCTGTATTTTCTTTTGATTTAGATGAATTTTTATTTATAACTTCTGCTTTTTTCTGTATATTTAACGCTAAATCTAACCCTTCTTTAGCTTTATTAGTAGAATCATCTGCATTTAATTTAACAGTATTAGCCATAGCTGTAACTTCTTGCACTGCTGCTGATGATTGTTCCATTCCTGCAGATATTTCTTCTGTTGCAGCTGACACCTGTTGTACTTCAGCATACACTTCACTAAACAATTCATTAGTGGCTTTAGCACTTTCAGTTATAGAGCTACTTTCATTTTTTACTGATATCATTGTGTTTTTTAATTTTTTAATAGCATTATTTAAAGCATTGACAGTTTGTCCTACCTCATCCTTAGAATAAGAATTTATACTTGTCATTAAATCTCCATCTGCCATCTTTTCAGCAGCTTCTGCAACTTCTCTCATTTGCTGTTTTATAGTTAATAAGATTATATATCCAAAACCAATTCCTAATAACACAGCTATAGTAGTTAATATTATTGTTATATTTATAAGATTATCCATAGCTTCATCTGATTTTTTAGCAGCCTCATTATTAAAAGTAGTCATTAAGTCAACCATTTTTTCAATATCTGCCTTCCACTCATTCCCATTTTCTTCGATATTTGAAATTATTTTTTCAATTTCTACACCAGTTATATTTTTTTTCATACCTTCTTTAACTGAACTATTTATTAAAGATAGCTCTTTCTCTCGAGATTGTTTAATTTCTTCTACTACTTTTTTTCCCTCTCCAGTTGTAATTGTTTTTTCAAGTTCAGATTCTAGCTTCATATATTTATTTATATTATCATCTATTGTCTTTTTTTGTTTTTGCATAAATTCGTCACTATTGCTAATACATAAATTTCTTATGGCTATTGAAATATTATTTGAACACGCTCTCATATTAGTAGCAGTTTCTTGCTTTTCAGTATTGGTAACTGTTATTTCTGTCAAAGATTTCTTTACATTATTTAACTTAAATATAGTTGTTAAAGAAATCATAGTCATTAAAATTAAAATTACTCCAAACCCTATAATAAGTTTGCTTGATAATTTAATCTTCTTCAAATTCATAAATTCTCCCCCTAATGTGTATAAAAATATATAAAAATTTTATGTTTACCCTATTATTTATATGTAAATTAAATATTTTATTATATAAAATCACCTCCTAATTTATATTTTTACTTGAAAGTTTAAATTATAAAACAGAACCAAAATAAAATTTCATTACATTTTATGAGTAAACTATTATTTATCATACTTATTTTAATTATCTATAGGGTTCCAAGTTGACTTTTAAAATTACTAAATAAATTTAAATGAAATTTTGTTTCCCTATATGTCTCTAATTTAATATTATAAAATTCTACATATGTTTAGTAAACATTTTCACACTCTTTTTTTAACTTCCACCAAACTAAAAACTCTTTTTCCCCTTCATCATTAATTTCTATAGTTTCTTTATACTTTTTAAAGCCATTCTTTTTTAAAACCTTATGTGATGAAACATTGTCTTTATCGGTGTCAGCAATAATGTTTTTAACTTTAGAATTTTTAAAAATCCACTGTTTTAGTTTCATTACACTCTCTGTCATATATCCTTTGTTTTGATAATAATCATTTATTCCATATCCTATTATTACTTCACCAAATTCATTTGGTTCTCCTTTTATCATAATTCCACCAATTATTTTATTTTCCTCTTTTAAGACAATTATCCAATTTGTTTCCCATAAATAATTATCAATATTTTTCAAAACATTGTCATATGTAATCTTATGAGCAGTTCTAAGTGGTTCTTCAATAATAGTATTTGTTATTGTAAGTCCTAAATTTTCTTCCATTTTATCAGTATCTTCTAAATACAATTTATAATTTTTAATGTCTAATGGTATTAATCTCAATCTTTCTGTATTTATTTCAAACATTCTTATCCCCCATTTTTTAATTAACCCTATTTTCTAACTATTATTTAATCAAAACCTTCTTATTTCTCAAAACAATTAGAAATTATTTTTATTTTTCCATTATACCCATCCAATTCTACAATTGCACCTATTGGTAATGTAACCATAGGGTGTGTATGACAACAATCAAATTCTGCAATAAATGGTACATTACATTCTCCCATAACTTCTAATAATATTTCATATGGTTTCTTATTACTTCCCATATCATCAAATAGTTCGTGCTTACCTAATATAATTCCTGCAATTTTGTCAAATACTCTAATTAATACATATCTATTTATCCTCATCTATTAATGATAAATATGATAAAACACTATATACCTTATAAGCATATAGTGTCTTATGATTTTTAATATATTTCCATTTTTTCTACCGATTTATCATATTTTGATATCTTACTTTCAAAATACTTACATATTTCATTATCGCTTATCTCAAGTTTCATTTCTTCTGTTTCTAAATAAACCTTCGATGCTATAAATTTTCGTTCTTCCCTGTTAGGTTTCCTCTTATGTTCTACTATAAAATTAATATATCTTTCCCTTAGCATAGTAGATACTTTTATCTGTTCTCTTTTCTTTAGCTGAATCCATTTTTTCTTTATCTTTAGTAAATTATTCTCCATATTTTATCCTTCCACTTTGTTATTTCTTAATTATTTACTTTTAATTTTAAATGGTGTTGTTTTTTTATGCAAGAAAATATCACGAATTTATAATTATTTTAAACCTTTTCATTTACACTTTATTTTATTATTCTATGGGGTTCCAAATTAACTTTTAAAATTATCCATTCCAAAACTTGGATACTCAAAATAGTGATACATGCTCCGAATCACTTAGAATTCAACACTATATCTTGTATAAAAATATTTTAAGGTTATTGAATAAATTTTTGTTATCAGTTGAGAAAAATAAGTGCAAATATATTTAGTTAAGAATTATGAATTATGAATTTAGGATGAAAGTGGCAACCACTTTCTAAAAATGATTTTAAAAAATCTATCAATATAATTTGCTTTGCAAATTTATAAAAAGGTACGTTGAGAATTACTAGGACGAAGTGAGTAGCAATAACCACAACTGTTCACTATTCACTCTTAACTTTTAACTAAAATAATTTGTTAGTTATTGATAAAACATTAATTTGAATTTTCTCATTTGATAAATGAATAAGTTTAAGATTTAATTTGGAACCCTATATAGGGTTCCAAGTTGACTTTTAAAATTATCCATTCCAAAACTTGGATACCTAAAATAGTGAGACATGCTTCGAATCACTTAAAATTCAACACTGTATCTTGTGTGAAAGTATTTTAAAGTTATTGAATAAATTTAAATTGGAGCTTGTTTCCCTATATTAATAATACTCCTGTCTTAAAAGTCCCATAATAATTTCATCATGATATCTTCCATCTCTAAAAATTTCTTGTCTTAACACACCTTCCCTTTTAAATCCACATTTTTCATATGCTCTTATAGCACGTTCATTAAATGAAAATACTTGTAACTTAATTTTTCGTATATTCATTTGTTCAAAGATAAATTTTATTAATATATTTATAGCATCTGTTCCATAACCCTTATTCCAATATTCTTTATCTCCTATAAATATGCCTATAACTACCACGCTATTTTTCCAATCTATTTTATTTATTCCACAGCCACCTATATACTGATTATCTTCTAATGTCTCTATTGCAAAATTATAAGTATCTTTTGTTACACTTAAACCTTCATACCATCTTTCTTCATCTTCAAAAGTAATTGGATATGGAATGTTTGAATTTAATAATTTCTTTATTTCTGGATCATTCATATATTTCTGAGCTCTTCTAATGTCTTCTTTTTTATACTCTCGTAATTTAACCTTTTCCCCTGAATACATTATTAATCCCCCTAAAATCCATCTAATAAATAAACATTATAGTGTTAATTTTTCCACAATGTTCATATCCAATATTTCTATAGATTTTATTTGCTGCTATATTTTCCACTTCAGAATATAACATTGGGGTAATTCCCTCTTCTAATAGCTTTAAGCTTACATTGGCAACTAGCGACGTACCATATCCCTTTTTTCTTTCTTCTATTTTAGTATACACATTATTTATTCGGCAGTGTCTTTGTGATTTATGTGCTATATTTGCCATTGATACAACCTTATCTTCTACTTCCCATAAATATAAATTTCCTGAATTTATTAATTTTTCTGCCTCACAAAGTTGAACCTCTTTTTCCATATCATCACCATTCATACTTTTTTTAAATCCATGGCAATATTCTGCAACTATATCCTTATGCTTTAATTCTGCCTTAATCATTTTACCTTTTGTATTGTCTAAGGATACAACCCTATTACATTCATAAGCATTCATTTCCATATATTCTTTATAACTTACATTAAAATGATTTAAATATGCATCAGCTATTTTCTTTACTACATCTGGATTACCGGATATTCCTGATATATCATTATCATCTAAAATACTACATAATTCTTTTATTATATCTCCAAATTCATTTGCTTCAATTTCTTTGTTAACCCATACCCACATTTCGTAACCAGGGTTATGCATAGCTATTGCATTACCACTTTCTGTTTTTAATGATAGAACTTCTTTACCTTCTATAATTTTATGAAATATATTAAATTGAACCTCATCACCTAAAAATGGTTTTTCATTTAAAACGTTATCCTCTTTGTTGAATGAAATAAACATATTGCCACCCCCTATAATTCGAATTCTCAAAATTAACATTAAGATTCCTTATTAATAAGTGTATTCTTCAAGTTTAGTATTTTTACCTTTTTTAAAATTAATAATTTAAAAACTTATTTTATATTATTATAAATTATATCTAGCCATTATATATTCATCTTCATATTTACCATTTTTTATGACTGCGTATTTTCTTTTTCCCTCAATTTCAAAACCTAATGATTTATAAAGATTTATAGCTTTCTCATTATCAGTAAATACTCCTAATTCTGCCCTAACTAGCATAAGCCAATTATCTGCTAAGTCAATTAAATTCTCCATTAAAGTTCTTCCAATACCTTTTCCCTGGTATTCTCTTCTTATCATAATTCCAATACTAGCAGAATGTCTTACTCTATTAGATTTATTAACAGATAAATTGGCTACCCCTACTACTTTTAAAACATCATCCTCTTGAATTTCTGCAACTATCATATGATCATTATCACTAAGATTATTTACAATTCCTTCTATCCTTGAAATTCTTTCACTAATAATCCCCATTGTATTTTCACGAACACCATCTTGACGTCTTATTTCATTTATAAATGTTGCATCTTCTATTTTTACTGGTCTTATCATAAAATTCATATTATCACATCCTATATTTTTTTATTTAAATTAAGATTTAAATTACAATATATAAGCTGAATTTAAAATTTGCATATTTTTATTCCATTATTTGTAAAGAAAAACTCTACGAAATCACATTAAAGTGACTCCGTAGAGTTTTACCTACGTGTAGGATATTCTCCCTGTACCGCTCGTTTGGACTTAGATACACTCACTACTTGGAAATATTATACACAATTCTAAATTAATTGTCAATATTTTATGAATATTTTAAATTATATATTTTATCATGGTAATAACCTTGTTCTATCCCTTGGTATAAGAGATGCTTCTCTAACATTATCAAGTCCTAGTAATTTACTTGTTATTCTTTCAAGACCTATAGCAAGACCACCATGTGGAGGCATTCCATATTTAAATACAGATGTATAGTTTTCATAGTTTTCTTTATTTAATTCTTTATATTCTATATTTTTAATTAACATTTCATAATTGTGAATTCTTTGTCCTCCAGTGGTAATTTCAATTCCTCTAAATAATAAATCAAAACTTCTAGTTTCTTCTTCATTATAAGGCATTGTATACATTGGTCTTTTTTTTCTTGGATAATGAGTTAAAAATATAAAATCACAACCTAATTTTTCTTTAGCATATTTACAAATTAGCTTTTCTGCTTCTGGGTCTAAATCTCCATCTAAATCTTTTTTGTTATATTCTATTTCTAATATTTCTAAAGCTTTACTAAACTTAATTCTTGGTATATTATTTTCAATTACAGGTAAATTTCCATTTACTTTCTTTAAATACATTTTGCCATCATTATCAATTTTATTTAATATAAACCTTAATAGATTTTCTTCCATATCCATGATTTCTTCTTCATTTTCAATAAATCCCATTTCAAAGTCCATGCTAACATACTCATTTAAATGCCTATTAGTGTTATGTTGTTCTGCTCTATAAACATGGCCTACCTCAAAAACTCTTTCAAAACCTGCCCCTATCATCATCTGCTTATAAAATTGAGGACTTTGTGCTAGATATGCTTTATTTTCAAAATATTTTACTTCAAACATATCCGTCCCTCCTTCAGCTCCTTCAGCAACAATTTTAGGTGTGAAAATCTCTGTAAATCCTTCTTTAGTTAAAAACTCTCTAAAACCTTGAACTATAATATTCTGTATTTTAAATATAGAATTTATTTTCTCATGTCGTAAACTCAATACTCTATTATTTAACATAGTATCTAAGTTTACCTCTAATTCATCCTTATTAATTTCAATCGGCATTTCACCTATAAAATCATTTATTATTTCTAACTTTTCTACTAACACTTCAAAATTATTAAGCTTATTATTGCTATTGTTAACTATACCAATTATTGATATTACTGATTCTAATTTCATCAAACTAATATCAATCTCCTTATTGTTTAAAACGCATTGTACCATTCCTGTTCTATCTCTTAATATAATAAATGTAATTGATTTTAACTTTCTTATTCTGTGGATCCAACCTTTTATCATAACTTTTTCATTCATATTATTTTTTAATTCATTTATCATAATTCTTTTCATAAATTTTCCTCCTTAAATAAAATTAACCCCTTAAGTTTAAAACTTAAGGGGCAAAAATTTCGCGGTACCACCCTTTTTTAACTATATTGGTTTAAATTCATTAGATCAACTTCAATAAATTGAGCTCAAATTCATTGAAATATACTAGAATAACCTCTAATAAATATAAAAAGCTTTCACTCCATAATAGGAGTGAAAGCTTTATTCACGGTGCCATCCTAATCTAACAAAATTAAATTTAACTTAGTTATCTCTAATCCTTTTAACGTAGGAACCCGTCTCATTCTACTACAATTTTTCAAATAAGAATCTCCAGGATGTCATTCAATATTACTTTTCTTATAGAGCTTACACCATCCTCTACTCGCTTTAAATACTAAGTTAATATCTACTCTTCCCTTCAAAGATTTCTGAATATTTATTTTTATTCATATTACTCTTTTATTTTTATTTTGTCAATATATATTATTAAATTTATTTTTCACCTTTAGCATATAAAACATACATACTATTTTCTATACCATTTTCTTTTTTAAGTACTTTAAGCTTTTCAAAAACTTTTAATTTAAATTCTTCTATCTTATCTAACGGTATAGCATCTAATATGGTCACATATCCATGGGTATAAAGTTTATCCCACCATTCCTGCTCATCTTTGTATATAAAAATTTTTTCTTCTTTCTCGATTTTTATATTTTTGAAATTAGATTCTTTTAAGATTTTATATAATCCTTCTTCTGTGTCAAATTCAACAGTTTCTTCATATCCACAATCCTCTTCGTATTCTGGTAAATATTCTTCCACTAATTCATCTAACCATATAAAGTTCTCATCTTTTTTTCTTAAAAACGTAGTAAATGAGAATTTACCACCGTGTTTTAAAACTCTCATAAATTCCTTAAATGCAATTTTATAATCTGGAAAAAAGAAAACTCCAAAACCACATAATACATGATTAAAATACTCGCTTGCAAAATCCAAATTTTCAGCATCCATAACTATTGATTGTGCATTTTCTATGCATTTATGCTTTATTTCTAAATTTGTTTTATCAACCATACCTTTAGATATATCTATACCTATAACATTTCCCTTTTCCCCAACCTTCTTTGCTGATAAAAAAAGTGATGCTCCTTTTCCCGAAGCAACATCTAATACTTTTTCTCCATACTTTATATCTGCGAATTTAACCAATTCTTCTCCAAAGTATTTAAAAAACCTCGGTCCATTATCATCAAAAACCGATGATACTCTGTCAAATAAGTCAGTTATATCTTTTTTAATCTCTGTATTTTTATCCCCCATAAATACCTCTCTATATTCTTATATTTTATTATAAATTAAATATTTAAATTTTATTTTCTAAAACATTTTTAATATTATACAATACATTCATGCTACATAATAGTGTTAAAAGATAATTTTTTGTTAATTTTTATATTTTTTAAACGATTATACAAAATGTAAATTAAATTTAAAATTAACTATAAAGGAGTGTTTTATAATTGAAAAATTCAAGTTTTATTAAAACTTATAAAAAGAAAAGAACACCTAAAATTATATCTTTAATAGCTATGATAGTTCTTGCATTTATTGTTGCATGTTTTGGAATGTATACATATTATAATAACAAAAATAATGCCTTTGAAGTTACTACTATTGAAGATTATAAAGAAGCCCTTAATAATGATCTTTATTTAAAAATTTCTGCTGATAAACTTTATGATTTAGATGTTACACTAAAAGAAACTACTAGTAAACTAGGTATACCCATCTCTGAAAGCATTAAATCACACTTAGTTGCAATAAAATTAGATCCTTTTGTATTAACAGTAGCTTTGCCAAAGAAAGAATATAATAATCTTATCAATAAAAAGGAAGGTCCTTTTATATTAGAAGGCCATTTGTTTGAACTTAATGACAATGATTTAGTAATTTTACGTGACGCTATTAAAAATAATACTGAATTGTCTAATGGAATGGATTTAAAGCCATACCTTCAATACTTACAATATGAAAGTCCTATTATTGAAGCTTCTTTTTTCCTTATGATTGCTTGTCTTTGTTTTGTATATACTATATTTTTATATATGATTGGTGTAAGGAAAAATTCTATTGCCTTAAAAAGTCTTAAAGATTTCTCTATGGAAAATATTGAAAACGTATATAAACAAATAGATTATGAGTATAGCTTACCTATATCCTATAAAAATGGGCCTATAACCATAACAGAAAATTATATAATTGTATATACTCAAAAGATTGTATTAGCTCTTCCACTTAAAGAATTGGTTTGGATATATAAACAAACTATAAAAAAAAAGGCTTGTATGTTTATTCCTGTTGGTAAAACAACTAGTTTAGTTTTGGTTTTTTCCGATAAAAATACATATAACGTCGATTTGGTTAAAGGCGATAACGTTATTGATGAGACTATAGACTATATTTCTAAAAATTGTAGTACAGCTTTTGTTGGATACTGTGAAAATTTTCAAACCTTATTAAAAAAAGATCCTAATAAACTTATTTTTAAATGGAAAATGAACAAAGAATCTTATAAAGAAACTAATATATAAAAATATTAAAGAAAACTTAAAACCTACTAAGAATTTAGACTTAGTAGGCTTATTTTCATACAATATATAATTTAATATCTTTATTTAATTAATTCCCAGAACATTGGTCCCTCACAAGGATTCCAACCTGGTTGAGCATAATGGAATCTTTTACATTTATATACCTGAGAATTGTACATAACAATATCACCTTTTTCATATGGACTTTTATTTTCTTGTGTTAATTCCTCTTGGGCATTCCACTCTGGAATTTTTCCTACTGTTTTCCAAAACATTGGTGAATCAGAAGGTTTCCAACCTGATTGAGGATAGTGAAATCTTTTGCATTTATAAATTTTTGAACCTTGTACAACAATACTTTCTTTTTCATAAGGACTCTTTTGATTTTGATTAAGTCCTTCTTGACAATTCCAAATACTTATTTCACTATTTTCATTTATTACACCATATTGTGATGTATTTTTTTCAACAGCAGAAGCTGTAGAAACCATTCCACCAAAAATTATAGATGTTCCTAATACTACTGATGTTAAAATTTTTAATTGCTTTTTCTGCATATCCAACACTCCTAATTTTAAAATATTTAATTAGGTCGGTTGCACTACTAACTCCATATAATCCAAGTGCCCACATATAAATTATACTTCATCATTCCCAAAATTATTATATAATACTTTATTTTACTTGTAAACAAACTATTTCACTTTTTTCAATATTATTACATATAAAAATAAATTTTTAACTTGTATTCCTTAATTTTAAATTCCACATATTATATACAAAACAAATTAAAAACACTTTGTATATTTTTCTATAAAAGTGAAATTATAAAATAAAGGATGTGATTAATTTGAAAAATAAAAAATCTTTAGTTTCACTTATATGTATATTTAGCATTTTACTTGTTGGTTGTAATATAAGTAATAACCCTTCAAACAATATAAATAATAATTCCTCTATATCTTCATCTAAAACAAGTAATTATACTAGTAATAAACATTCGTATTTAGATGATTATAAACAATATTTTTATACTAAAAATACTCCTATAACCTATACTGGTTCTGCTGAAACAGGACATAAAATAACTTTTAATAATATTGAATCCTTAAATGACTATACAATATACACTTATGATGGACTTATGAATGATGGTTATGGTCAAGATATTAGAGGAAAAAGAACTTTTACGGCAAAATATAAAGTTACTAATGATATGGTTATAGAATCTATTAATAATAATGATTATATTTCTAAAAATAAAGATACATTACATTCTTTTATTAAAGACTTTGTAGTTTTAAAAGGTCAAATTAAAAAAAATAACTCATGGACCCAAAAGACAATTATAGACGGAGTTGAATATGAAGCTATAACCACAATAACAGAAAAAAATGATACTTCTTTCACAACTGAAACTGTTATAAAAGCTCTTAGCTTTGAAAATGGAAAGTATTATACAGAAACTAGAACTTATGAATTAGGTAAAGGATTAATATATTTTAGTTATCTAAATAATCCTTATTTAGAAATAAGCTATTCTTTAATCTAGCATAAATAGGACCATATAGTCAGTTATATAAATGTAACTTCTATATGGTCCTATCTTATTATTTCTTATTTCATTATCTTACATATATTATTTGTAAATTCTACTGGATCACTTATTGATAATCCTTCTATAAGTAAAGCTTGATTATATAATAAATCAGTATATAGTTTAAACTTTTCTTCATCTTTTTCATGTGCATCTTTTAGCGCATCAAATACTTCATGGTTTATATTTATTTCTAATACTTTATCTGCCTTTAAACTTGGATTATTTGGCATAGCACTTAATACTTTTTCCATTTCTATTGAAAGTTCCCCTTCATTAGATAAGCATACAGGATGTTTTTTTAATTTTTTAGATGCCTTAACTTCTTTAACCTTATCTTTTAATAATTCTTTCATACTTTCAAATAATTTATTATCTTCATCACTTGTTTTTACTTCATTTTCTTCAGTATCTATTCCTAAATCACTACTTGATACTGATTTAAATTCCTTTTCTTTATAATTTGCAAGCATTTTTATTGCAAATTCATCTACATCATCTATAAAGTATAATATTTCATACCCTTTATCTAGTAGTAATTCTGTTTGAGGAAGCTTTTCTATTCTTTCATATGATTCTCCAGATGCATAATAAATATATTTTTGTTCTTCTTTCATTCTAGAAACATATTCATCTAAAGTAACAAGTTTCTTTTCTTTAGATGAATAGAACATTAATAAATCTTGTAATACATCTTTATTTGCTCCAAAATCACTATATACACCATATTTTAATTGTGATCCAAAAGCTTTATAGAATTCTTCATACTTTTCTCTTTCATTTTTTAATAGACCTTCTAATTCATTTTTTATCTTAGTTTTTATGTTCTTAGCTATAAGTTTTAATTGTCTATCATGTTGTAAAATCTCTCTTGATATATTAAGTGAAAAATCCTCTGAATCTACTATTCCTTTAACAAAACTAAAATAATCTGGAAGTAAATCTGCACATTTCTCCATTATCATTACGCCGCTTGAATATAATTCTAAACCTTTTTCATAATCCTTAGTGTAAAAATCAAATGGTGCTTTTTCTGGTATATATAAAATTGAATTATAGCTTACCATACCATCAACACTTATGTGAATATGTTTTAGCGGCTTATCAAATCCAAAATGTTTTTCAACATAAAAGTTATCATAATCTTCGTCCTTAAGTTCTTTTTTGTTTTTTCTCCAAATAGGAACCATACTATTTATAACTTCTTCTTCTTTATACTCTTCATATTCACTTTCACTACCCTCTTTAAGTTTGCTCTTAGTTACATCCATTTTTATTGGGTATCTTATAAAATCAGAGTATTTTTTAATTATTGATTTTAATCTATATTCATCTAAATATTCATCAAAATTTTCATCTTCTGTATTATCTTTAATAGTTAATAAAATTTCTGTACCAATTGAATCTTTTTCACAAGACTCAATTGTATAACCGTCAGCCCCTTTAGATTGCCATTTATAAGCTTTATCACTTCCAAATGCTTTACTTATAACAGTAACTTCCTTTGCAACTAAGAATGCTGAATAGAATCCAACTCCAAACTGACCTATTATATCATGTCCATCTTCAACTTCATTTTCTTTCTTAAATTGTAATGAACCACTTTTAGCTATAACACCTAAATTATTTTCTAATTCATCTTTTGTCATACCTATACCAGTATCACAGATTTTTAAAGTTCTACTTTCTTTATCAGGAATTATATTTATATAATAATTATCTTTCTCAAAAGTTAATGAATCATCAGTTAATGCCTTATAATAAATTTTATCAATAGCATCACTTGAATTAGAAATTAATTCTCTTAAAAAAATTTCTCTATGAGTATAAATTGAATTTATCATAATATCTAAAAGTCTTTTAGACTCTGCCTTAAATTGTTTTGTTTCCAAAATAAACATCTCCTTTCATTACTTAATTTTTAATATACCACTTTTGTTAGCACTTATCAATAGTGAGTGCTAATATTTTATTATATTTTTCAAACTTCTAAATTTAAAATAGGTTCTATAATATATATTTATAGAACCTACCTTGTATTATTTTTTTATTTTACGTCTTAAAACTTCCTATATTTTATGCAACAGTATCTTTATCTATGCTCTCATTATTTTTAGCTAAAATAGGCATTATTAATCCTAATCCTATTAATACAAATGGTGTAACAATATTTAATACTAATTGAAATTTATCTTCAGAATACATTCCTCCAATACATGCAAAAGCAGTAAATGCAAAGCACCATGCACCAAATATAATACCTACTATTCTATTTTTCACAAATTTATATTGTGGATTGAATTTTTCCCCAGCTTTTTTAAGAGCTATATATGCTGCAAATACCCACAAATAACGAAGTGGCATGCATACAGCATTTAATTTAACTAACCATTTAACTAATACATCTACATTTTCAATTCCAAAAATAGGAACTATAATCAATATGGATACAATAACAAAAATAAGCTTATGTCCATTGGTGTAAGCTCCATTTTTATTTTGTTTAAACATTGCTTCTGGAATAAATCTTCTATCTGCACCATCAAGAAGCATACGTAATGGTGCGTCTATTGATAATATTAAAACTGCAAATTGCCCAATCATGTTAGTAATTGCATATATAATTACAAATAAATTTCCTAAATGATAATACTGACCTAATTTTTGAAATGCATAATATGCACCATTAGTCATTAAATCTTTAGGAACATTATTTGAATCAAACATCATTCCAAGTGAAACAGTACCTAAAATTGCACATACAGCAACCATAATCGCAAGTGAAATCATCCCTTTTGAAAATCCTGTTTCAGGATTCTTCATTTTATTTACATATGGTGAAATTTTTTCACATCCACCAACAGCAAAAACTAAAATAGAAAGACTAGTAAAAAATTTTGCATCGAAAGTTGGCATAAATGTTTTTAATGACCAATCTATAGAATATAATTTAGCATCTGTAATAGCTGGAGCAGCTGTCATTAAAAGAATAAATAAAATTGACATTATAAACATAGATGTTCCTGCAAATGCTGCTAATTTCTTTAGTATATTTAATCCCTTTGATGCAATATACATACCAATTATAAATATTACTAAACAACTTAATTGTAGAATCTCTGGTTTCATACTACTTACTCTGTTATCTTGAAAAATTGCCCAACTTGTAGCAATTACAAATCCTGATGGTTTTTGTGAAATATACGGCATATGAACTACCCAATATGTCCAACCTGCATAGTAAGCAAGTTTTGGACCTATAGTTTCATAAATCCAAGAGCTAACACCACCACCACAATCTTTAAAAGCAGAACCTAACTCACCTACCATTAAAGCATAAGGGACGAAATAAATTCCAAAAATTAGAATCCAAGATATAATTGCTTTAAGTCCACCATATTCAGAAAACCCATTAATAACATTTCCAAATCCCCACACCGTTGAAAATGCCATAAACGCTAATGTATACCACATAATTTGTTTATCTTTATTTTCTGACATAACTTATCCCCCTTTTTATTATTAATAAATTTAACTACATTGTAACATAATTAATTGAATATTCACATAATTTTTGTTCGTTTTTATTTTTCATTTCTCGACAGCAATTTCATCGTTATGCTATTTTGTATCATTTATTACATTTTCATTTGACATATATACTAATAAATTTTATAGTTACATACAGTTTTATAATTGAAATATAATTAATTTATAATCTTTTTAAATTTTTTCAAAAATAATTATAAATATAATTTTAATACATAAAATATTTATATATAATTATTTTCAAGGCAATATTTTACCAAATTATTATATATTAGAGGAGGAATTGTGTTGGAACTTTATTGGATTCCTATTAAAGTAGCAGTAATATTATTTCCTTTTTTAGCTGCTGCTATTTGTATACCTTATGCTATATATAATTATAGAAAATATGGTGTTAATAATAAATTTAAAATTTTTATATTTTACACTTTTATTTTTTATATGCTTACAGCCTTTTTTATGACCTTATTACCGTTACCTGATATAGATAAACCAGTTTTTATTAGTGGTAGAAACATTCAATTAATCCCTTTTACATTTTTAAAAGATTTTTTATTAGAAACTAAATTTAGTTTTAGTAATCCCAATACATATTTATATATTTTTTCGGAACCAGCCTTTATGCAAGTGTTCTTTAACCTTTTACTTATATTACCTTTAGGCATTTATCTTAGATATTATTTTAAAAAAAGTTTTAAACAAACATTAATTATAACTTTTTTAGTATCTCTCTTCTTTGAAATTACTCAGTTAACTGGGATTTATGGAATTTACAAATATCACTATAGGGTGTTTGATGTAGATGATCTTATAATAAATACTTTAGGTGGAATAATTGGTTATTTTATTACTCCTTTATTTAAATATATGCTACCTGATATAAATATTATTAAATCTAAAAATTTTAATATTGGCAAATATTCTACTTATCCAAGGCGATTAATTGCATTTTTTATTGATTGGAATATATGTTTTTTATTTTTTGATGAACATAATATTTTTACATTCATAATACTAACTTTTTTGTACTTCATTTTAATACCTTATTTTACAAACGGATTTACTGTAGGTAAATATTTATTGAAAATGCAATTAAAGGGTAATAGTACTAAATTAAAATTTTCTGAGATTTTACAAAGGTATAGTGTACTACTATATGGATATTTTCTTTTATCCTATATATTAAATGATGCAAATAATTATCTTTATAATTTAGAATACTATGAGTTTTTAATTATAATATTAGGTGTTCAAATATTATTAAATGTTTTTGTTTTTTTACATTTAATTAGTCATATTATAAAAAAAGATCCATTACTTTTGCATGATAGAATTAGTGGTGTAAAAAATATAAATATCTCTTAACTTTAATAATTAATGAAATGATAATTATACTATGATAGAATTTGATTTTTTAAAAATAGAAACATTTATACCTGAGAAATATGTACATAAATTAAGAATGTCATTAAATAATATTAATGCCCTCACTGTAGGTGGAAATTATGATAATTGTATGGTTGTTTCAAAAGTCACTAGTTTTTGGCGTCCATTAAAAGGAGCCCATCCTTTTAATGGAACTATAGATAAGCTATGTGAAGTGGAAGAACTTAAAGTTGAATTTTGTTGCAATAATATTTTATTAGAAGATGTTATATCTACAATTAAAAATGTTCATCCTTATGAAGTTCCTGTTATAAATATAATTCCTGTAATATAGGGAAACAAGCTTCAATTTAAATTTATTTAATAACCTTAAAATATTTTTATACAAGATGCAGTGTTGAATTCTAAGTTATTCGGAGCATGTCTCACTATTTTAGGTATCCAAGTTTTGGAATTGATAACTTTAAGAGTCAACTTGTGACCCTATAAATCCATTCAAAATATAATAAGAACAATATAGCAAATTATTAATTTAGATAATTTGCTATATTGTTCTTTTCATTCTTAATGTTTTTTTAATATATTTGAATTTTTTAATATTAAAATAATCATATAAAAACTTAAATTATTATCTTTAAATCTGTTTTTTATTCTAAATCTTTATTATCTAAATAAATTCTATATAAATTCCAAAAGTTTATTAAGATTATAGCACCATTTGTAACTATAATTGGATATGCCCTTATCACAAAACCATAAACAACAAACAGTATACAACCAATTGTATTAAATATTCTAAGTTTAATAATAGATGTCATAAGTAATGATATAGCAATAAATAATGATGCTGCATATCCAACCCATTCAATCATTGGAATTCCAAGCATAATATCACTCTCTCCTAAATTAGTTTATTTTAATTTAGGTTTTGATATTTTAGCATAATTTATTCTTTTTTACTCCATTAATAAAATTATTTCTTTAAAAGTATCTAATTAAACATTAAAATATATATTATATTTTTTATAAGTTATCTAAATTCTTTTAAAGATTTTTCCTCTAATACTTGTAATTCTTTAACTATATTTTTAAAATCATTACTTTCTCTAATCAAATCAAATTCTTTATGTTCAAAAATCTTGAAAATATTTTCGTATAAATTCATTGTTATAGTTCTTTCACTAGTTTTCATTTCATTAAAACACCAAAAGTTACTAAATTTTTTCATATTATTTATATCATTGTATTTTATATCTTCAACCATTTCATAAAGCATTTTTATAGCTTTTTTATCCTCTTTAAAATTTAAATATACCTCTGCAAGATTTAAATATTCTATATGTAATCCTAATATAGAATTTTCTTTAGGCAAAATCATTCTTTTTAAATCTATAGACAAATTATAATATCTTTCCATTATCTTTAATCTATCTTTACTTTTACTCTCATTATAATATGAATTAGCTAACCCCATACATATCATAGTTATATTATTTATATCCTTGAATAAATTACTTTGAAGCAATTCCCTAGCTTTCTTAAATTCCTTTTTCCTAATATATATACTTGATAATACAATGTCAGTATCTAATTGACTTTTTTTTATTTTTTCTAATGCATCTATAGCCTTATCCTCTTCTCCAACTATAGAATAAGCAGCTCCTAATTGAAATAAAGATTGTTCATTTAAATCTATATCATTACAATTTTTAGCTATATCCTCAAATAATTTAATAGCATACCATATCATGCTCATAGATTTTTCTTCATCATTACTTTTCCACGAATACATATTAAATAATGCACCTATTTTTAGTTTTAAATCATAACTTATAGGATATTTTAAAACATATTCCTTACTTTTTTCTATAGCACTTTTTATATTACCTTTACTAAATAAGGCTTCGCATTCTTTAAATATATTCATTACTTCTTTATCAGAAAGTTTAATTTTAAAATTAAATAGTTCATCCATAGAAATATTAAAAAATGTTGCAATAACAGGTAGTATTGTTATATCTGGGTATGAAATACCACTTTCCCATTTTGATACTGCTGCTGTAGATACTCCTATAAAGGTTCCTAATTGGTCTTGAGTAATTCCTTTTTCTTTTCTTAGATTATAAATAACTTCCCCTATTGATAATTTATTCATTAATCATCACTCCATATATAAAATTTGTAAGACCTTACGACTTTAGTATAATTCATACCTATAAGTTAACCAATGGAGTGTCAGTTAAATTTTATATTTCAAAATTAACTTATAGTAAAAAATATATTATATTTTATCTTCTTTTTTTAATTGCTTAGAATACATATCATAATAAACTCCTTTTTTATCAATAAGTTCATTATGATTTCCTTTTTCTTTTATTTGTCCATCATCTACTACCATTATAGTATCTGCATCTCTAATAGTACTAAGCCTATGTGCAATTATAAAACTAGTTCTTCCTTTCATAAGTTTTAACATTGCCTCTTGTATATTTAGCTCCGTACGGGTATCAACACTGCTTGTAGCCTCATCTAAAATTAATATATCTGGGTCAGATAAAATCGCTCTTGCTATAGATAACAGTTGCCTTTGTCCCTGGCTTAAGTTGCTTCCACCATCTAAAAGAACTGTTTCATAACCTTTTTGCATACGTCTAATAAATACATCTGCATTTGCCATGATTGCAGCTTTCTCTACTTCTTCATCTGTTGCTTCTAGCCTTCCATATCTTATATTTTCCATTATTGTACCAGAAAAAAGATATGTATCTTGTAATACTATACCAAAGCATTTTCTTAAATAATCTCTTTTATAATCTCTTATATCAACACCATCTATTAGAATTTTCCCCTTTGATACATCATAAAATCTTGCTAATAAATTTACGATTGTAGTTTTTCCAGCTCCTGTTGGCCCTACTAATGCAATGTTGCTTCCTGCCTTAACATGAAAACTTACATCTTTAAGTATTAGTACATCTTCTCTATATCCAAAAGAAACATTTTCAAAAATTACATTTCCTTTTAAATTACTGATTTCTCTTGCATTTAACCTATCTTTATCCTCTTCATTTTCATCCAAAACTTCAAATACCCTTTCTGCCCCAGCTACAGCAGATTGTAATGTATTAAAAATATTTGCCAAATCATTTAATGGTCTTGTAAATTGTCGAGAATAACTTAAGAAACTTGCAATTATTCCCACTGTAATCATATTTCTAACTGCAAGAATGCCACCAACACCAGCAACTACAGCAAACCCTATATTATTAATTACGTTCATAAGTGGCATAATAAATCCTGATAAGATTTGAGCTTTTATACCTACATTACAAAGTTTATTGTTTATACTATAAAACTCTTCAACAACCCTTTCTTCATAGTTAAAGGCCTTAACTACAAAAATTCCTGATATAGATTCTTCAATCATTCCATTAAGCTTACCAAGTTCTACTTGTTGCTCTTTAAATAAAAATTTTGTTCTTTTAGCAATAGTTTTCGTAAGTAAAAAAACTAGTGGTATAGTTATAATACTAGCTAATGTAAGCCATGTACTTAAAGTTAACATCATTATTAAAGAACCTACTATAGAAATTACTCCTGACATTAATTGAATTATAGATTGTGAAATAGTAGTACTTACATTGTCAATATCATTAGAAAGCCTACTCATAATGTCTCCATTACTATTAGTGTCAAAAAATGATATCGGTAACTTTTGAAGCTTTTTAAAAAGATCATTCCTTAAGTTTTTTACAATTTTTTGAGATATACCTGCTATAAAATATCCTTGTAAGAAATTCAATATTCCATCAACAATATATGAACAAATTAATACAATTACTATTATTTCCAACATTTTAAAATTTACTAAACCATTTCCAAAGGACATAATATCTATTGAACGACCGATTAGATAAGGTACTGCTAATGATATTAATGAAGTAATTATTATAAAAATAAATACTAATACTAATAGTTTTTCTTCTTCTTTAAAATATCTCCACAATCTTGAAATAGTTTTTTTAAAATCTTTTGGCTTTATAACTGGACCCATATGTCTTTTTCTTCCACCAAAACCACCTGGTCTAATTGAAGGGCTTTTTTGTATTTGAATTGATGTATCTTTATATTTATCACTTTTCATACTATACCAGCTCCTTACCAACCTGAGATAAAAATATCTCTTTATAAACCTTGCAGCTTCTCATAAGTTCTACATGCTGCCCAATACCAACCACACTTCCATTATCAATTACTATTATCTTATCAGCATCCATAACTGAAGTAATACGCTGAGCAATTACTATAGATGTAAGATTTGTAGAATAATTTTTTATAGCTTCACGTATTTTTCCTTCAGTAACTACATCTACTGCACTTGTACAGTCATCTAATATAAGAATTTCTGGTCTTTTAATCAATGCTCTGGCAATAGAAATACGTTGTTTTTGTCCACCAGATAAATTTATTCCTCCTTGTCCAAGAATTGTATCATAGCCTTCTGGTAAATTCTTAATAAATTCATGAGCCTCTGCCACTACAGCAGCTTTTTCAACTTCATCATAGCTAGAATTTTCCTTTCCCCATCTTATATTATCTATTATTGATCCTGAAAAAAGAATTATATTTTGAGGTACTATAGCTACTTTTTCTCTAAGCATTTTTAAATCTATATCTTTAATATCAATATTATTTATTCTTATATTCCCTGAATTAACCTTATAAAAACCTTCAATCAAATTAACAATAGTACTCTTTCCCGAGCCTGTAGATCCTATAATCCCAATAGTTTCTCCTGACACACAAGAAAAACTTATATTTTTAAGAACAGGTTCCTTTAAATCATTAGAATAAGAAAAACTTACATTTTCGAAATCTATTTTTCCCTTTAATAAATTATTATAAGGTTGTTGTTTTTTTACATTCATATCACTTTCTTCTTGAAATATTTCTCCTATACGCCCTGCTGAAGCTTTTGCTTTAACTAACATAGTAAATACAAAAGATATCATCATTAATGAAAATAATATTTGTGTCATATAGTTTATAAATGCAATTATTTGTCCCACTTCCATATTGCCTTTATTTACTCTAATTCCACCTATCCAAATAATTGCTACTATTCCTAAATTAACAGTAAGTGTAATACCTGGTGAAAATATTGACATTATGCCCATTGCCTTAGTTGATATGTTTGCCAATTTCTCATTAGATTTTTGAAAACGTTCTGTTTCATAGTTAAATCTATTAAAAGCTTTAACAACCCTAACCCCTGCTAAATATTCTCTTATTACAGAATTTACTTTATCTAAAGATTTTTGAATTCTTACATAAAATGGATAACCTATTTTCATATTCATATATATAATTATTGATACAATAGGTATAACTACTATAAATGTTAAGGACATACTAGGATTAAGGTTTATAGCCATAATAATACTACCTATACATAAAAGAGGTGCTTTTACAAAAACTCGCATAAGCCCATTAACAAAATTCTGAACTTGAGTAACATCATTACTAAGCCTTGTAACCAAAGAAGCTCTATCATATTTATCTAAAGTTACAAAAGAAAGACTTTGAACTTTTTTAAAAAGATCATATCTAAGCTCTGCACCAAACTTTTGAGATACAGTACTTGATATAATATTACGACTTACTGCTGATAATGCCCCTAATACAGTAATTCCAAGCATTAGTATAGTCATTTTTAAAATAAAATCCATTTGCTTATTTTTAACTCCTATATCGATTATTTTAGACATTATAGTTGGTTGCATAAGATCACAGGCAGCTTCTAATGTTAAACAAATTATTGCAATACAAAAAAGTTTCCAGTATTTTTTTATATACTTATTTAAAAAGTTCATTACTATACACCTCATCCTATAAAACTTCTTTAATATAAAATATTTTATTATAAATTTTTTATAAAATTCTTCTTTCTTATATATTTAATCATAAAAAATATACTATGCAAAAACATAATATATTTTAAAATTATATAATTTTTTTAAAATAACCTATACTTTTAACTGATTATACTTATAGAAAAAATTCATTTGTCTCACATTATAATTCGTGTTACCATAATCTTAATTATAATTGTACTACTTTTAATCATAAAATTACATTTTTCTACTAAATATAAATATTAATTTTCAATGAAGGGGCGTTTATTTTATGGATATAATTTTAGCTATGCTTTTCACATTTTTTATACTAATTCTTTCTGTTTATAAAGGAATCTTTGTTGGATTTCCATTATTATTAGGATTTTTGATTTTTACTTTCATTTCATTTAAAAAAGGATTTATGATAAAAGATATTTTCAAAATGTCAATTGCTGGAGGAAAAAAAGCTATTGTTGTTTTAAATGTATTTGTATTAATAGGTTGTATAACTGGTATATGGATGGCTTCTGGAACAGTTCCTGCAATAATATATTTTGCTATAAAATATATGAATTTAAATTTTTTTATATTATATGCTTTTCTAATAAGTTGTATTGTATCCTTTCTTTTAGGTACATGCTTTGGTACAGTAAGTACTGTAGGAGTAGCATTAATGTTAATGGCTAAAAACGGAAATGCAAATATAAATATTGTTGCTGGGGCAATTATTGCTGGGGCTTATTTTGGTGATAGATGTTCACCTATGTCTTCTAGTGCAAATTTGATATCAAATTTAACTGAAACCAACCTTTTTATAAACGTAAAAAATATGTTCAAGACATCATTACTTCCATTTATTTTATGTGTAATTTTCTATACAATCCTTTCAATAAAACATCCACTAAATCTTACGCAAAGTAATATGGATGTAGAAATACTAAATACTTTTACAATAAATTGGATTATTTTATTGCCTGCAATACTAATTTTAATTTTTTCTTTATTTAAAGTAAACGTTAAAATATCTATGCTTGTTAGTATTCTATCAGCCTGTATCATTGCCATAATATTTCAACATTACACACTAGTACAAGTTTTTAAATTTATAGTTTTAGGATTTAACTTAGATTCTCATAACTCATTACAAAATATATTCAAAGGTGGAGGAATTATATCCATGTGTAAAGCAGCATTTGTTGTTTTTATTTCTTGTGCTTTAGCAGGTATATTTAATGAAACAAATATGTTATCAAATATTGAGGTCATATTAACTAAAGCTCAAACAAGATGTAGTTTATTTATATATACTACTATTACTAGTATTTTCACTGCAGCCTTTGGATGTAATCAATCTATTGCTATTGTTTTGACACATCAACTTATGGATAAAAGCTATGAAACCAAAAATATTGATAAATATAAATTAGCTATAGATTTAGAAAATACAGCAGTTTTATTATCTGCACTTATACCTTGGAATATAGCAGCATTTGTTCCAACTACTACTATGGACGTTAGCGGTGTAGGATTTATGCCCTTTGCTTTATATATATACCTTGTTCCATTAACTAACATCATATTTCTTAAAATTTCAGATAGAAAAAACTTAAAATACTCTATAAATAGTTGAAATTTTTTTAAATTAATATAAGTCAATATATAACTTATATTAACAAGAATATACGATTATAAATTATAAAAGCTAGTAATTGTACTATTACTAGCTTTTAAATATAAGTTATTTTAAATTTTAAAATTTATTCTTTAACCCAATAACCACTACAGTCATTTGAACGTTCAATAAATCCATACTCAACTAATGCTCTTCTTAAAGAAGCATAATCCTCATATATTCTTTTTAAAATTCTATTTATTTCTTTTTCAGAATAAATTTTCCCTTTAGAAAAATTCTTAACTACTTCTTTTAATATTATTATTTTTTTCTTTTCCTTTGATGGATATGTTTTTATGGCACCTGTTTCATCCATGTACGTTTTAATTATAGTATTTCTTTCCTTATCAGTTATATTATATCTATCGTCTATAGTAGTTGCTGTTTTATGAGGGTCACACAGAATATCTTTATCTACTTTATTTATTTTCTTCTTAGTATCCTTTGAAATTAAATCCATAATAGCCAAAAACAATCGTGCTTGCTTTTCTTTTTCTCTTAACTTATAACGATGATTTCTAACAGTTGATTGCGCAACACCAAGTTTTGATGCCATGTCTTTATCACATAATCCTTCAGCCATCAACATTAATAATTCTCTTTGAACATCAGATATGCCAGTAAAACTACTATTCATTCCTAATAAATATTCTATCACAGAACTATGCTTGTCTTTTATATGCATTTCCGTTGTTTTTTTAGCATCATATAAACAAGATTCTATTTCATAGATTCTTCCCTTTGTAAATATTTCCTCACAAATTATGCATTTATAACTATCATCATTTTCTACATACCCTTTTTTCACTTCTTCAATAGTTGCATCCCAAAATAATTCTTTGTTACTTTTATCCATATTATCCCCTCCAACATTATCTATTACTTATATAATATAGTTTTATTTAAGTTTTGTCTATACATATACAAACATTTTTATCATTTGTTTGTTTTTATTGATTTTTTCATAACAAAAAAACTAATAGCATATACCCGCTATTAGTTTTTCCTGAACTTTGTTAATATAATAGATGTTCTATTTTTATTATACATGCTTACTACATATTCACCGCATGATATTTCTTAACCCCATTTTTAAACACATAGAAAAATATTATCATTAACATAATTGGAACTAAAATTATTATAAAAACATATATATTATTATATTTATTCAACGCTATTCTACATGGTATTGCACTCATAATAAATACTGGAATAATAAATGTTAAAATATATCTGACTCTATTAGAAAATATAGTATCCGGTTTCTCAGCTAAGGATAAAAACTGAACTATTATTGATGATAAAGCAAAAGAATGAATACCATATAGCTGCAAAGAAAAAATGATTGCAAATATTAAAACCATAGATATAGTTGATAATATTATTGATACAATATAGAATAATGAAATTCTTACATTACAATTTTTTAAACATATTAAATTAACTATAAATAATGGAATAGTAGAAAGTAATGCAGGAATATTTATATTACGATATAAATAATATTTCAAATTAGTTACTGGTGATAGTAATGCATATACAAATAACCCTGACCAAATTTCATCACAAAATATATCTAATCCTTGGGTGAAAAATACAGCAAATAAATTATTTACAACATAGTAGCAACTTAAATATAAAAGCATTTCCTTTGAAGAGTAAGTACCATAAGAATTTAAGCTTGTTGACATCAGAAGATACCCTAAAAACATTGAAAAATACATTGAAAAATCTGCAAGTACCCAACTTATTAAATTGATAGGATATTTTCTACTACGCTGAGCAGCATATATAAATGATTGTTTTAATAATCTCTTATGTTCCATAACTGACATACTTTTTTACACCTCTCTTCCATACTACAGCTGTCAAAATTGATAATATTAAAATCCATATTAATGGAACAAAATAATACAAACCATTTATATAAAAAAATTTGTTAGTAAAAAGTTTACTTGGAACATAGCTCATATAAGAGAATGGCATAAGCATTAATAGTTTTTCATATCTATAATTTAATATATCAATAGGAAAAAACGCTCCAGAAAAAATTAATATAAAAAAGCCTTTTACTGCACTAATTCCCCATATTTCATTAAGATAAAAGCAAAGAGCACCAATAAAAAAAGATAATAAACAATTAAGTATTAGCGCTGTAGCTAAAAAATATGATAGCTTTAATGATAATACTAATCGTACATGAAAAAAGATTATAAAAATAATAAGTGGGACTATTATCAATAATAATCTAATTAATTTTTCAGATAATTTATTAATAATTAACTGTGTTGAATAATGCATAGGTAAAAGTAATCTATATCCTAATTTAAATGTCTTAATATCTTCAGCTATTTTACTTTCTAAATTGAATTGAGTAAAATCCAAAATAATATTTGATAATGTTATATAAATAATCAATTCATGAAAGGAGTATGTTAGTTCATTTGTTGATGCAATTGACTTCCAAAATAAATAATTAATTATTAACGGAACTATAAGTGAACTTATTATTTCTATAAAAAAATCAATTCTATAATATGAAAATCGTTTAAATTGAAATTTTATATTAGATATAATTTTCAACCTTTTCATTCTTTAATACCTCTTTTATATAAATTATCAATCATATCTTCAAGAGTTGCATTACTGAAATTAACACATTCAATTTTATCAAAATTATTTTCAATAAATTTCAAAACATGCAAACTATTTTCTTCGCTATATTTTATGAAATATGACTTGTTAGAATCTTTATTGGATATATTTAAACCATTAATATTTATACATTCATCTATATTTTCACAACTAAAAGAAACTAATTTTCCTAATTTAGTATAATTACTAAGTTCATTTAAATTTCCATTAAATATTGTTTTACCTTTATCTATAATATATATTCTTTCGCACAAAGCTTCAATGTCTTGTATATTATGACTGGTCAATATAATGCATGCATTGTTTTGTTTTACATATTGCTTTAAAAAATTACGTATTATTTTACATGACTGATAATCTAAACCTAGTGTTGGTTCATCTAAAAATATAGTATGAGGTGTATGGAGAAAAGAGAGAATAATTTCACATTTCATTCGCTGTCCTAATGATAACATTCTGCATTGTTTATTTATATCCAATTCATTTAGTAAAAGATTCTCTGCCATTTTTCTTGTATTTTTTAATCCTTCACTTTCATCAATATTATAGTAAGCACTATATAAACGTACTGAATCTATTAACGAAGCATCTGAATCTAATTTTGTATTTTGGCCTAAGATTAATGCAACATCATTTCTATATTTTTTATTTTTTAAAAAAGGATTGTAACCATTTATAGATATTGTTCCTTTGTCAGGTTTCATAATACCAGACAGCATTTTTATAATAGTTGTTTTTCCTGCACCATTTAACCCTATAATACCTATGATTTCACAATCATTAGCAATAACATTAAAATTTTCAACTGCAACTTTTTCAGCATATTGTGGATTAATTAAATTACCTATAACACCTTTACCACAATGCTGCTTTATTTTAAATGTTTTACTAATTTTAGTTGCACTAATCATTTTGACCTCCTATTAATTACTTATATATAATTTTATTTTAAAATCTTATACACATTTACTTTTCTCTATAAATATTAGAAATTACAGTATCATAAAACCCTACCGCTTTATATATATTAACTGCTTCATTAATAATGTTTGTACTTAAGTAAACACATTTAACTCCATCATCAATTGAACTATTTATTACATAGTTTACTAAAGCCTGTCCTATTCCTCTTTTTCTATATTTTTCATTTACAACTACATATTCAAGTCTTGAAAAACTTATATCTTCTAAATAAGCCCAACAAACAAATCCAATAACCTTATTTCTTTCATTTAAAACACAGGCTAATTTATATTCATTGTTTAAAAGTTCCTCCATTTTTTTCTTATTACCATTCCACCTAAAAGCTTTATCTAGTAATTTAAAACTTTCATCTATAATTTTTTTATTACTTTTATCAATTAAATTTATTTTCCATTGAGATTCTTCTTTTTTAACCCCATTAATATCATAACGCATTTCTCTTGACGTTCTTCTATACTTCCATCCCAATTCTGAGTAGCATTGATCTAATACAACATTTTTATGGGATACTACCGCTTCTAGAGTATTAAATATCTCCATTTTATTATCTAATACCAGATTTATTATTATATTAAGACCTTCTTTAAAGTGAAATTCTTCATTCACAATAGGACCAATAATATATCCATCTCCTTCATTAGGAGTATATAAGTAACCACTTATCCCAATAGGTTTATCTTCATAAAATATAATATATATACTTTTTTCCAATGTATTTTCATACATTTCAACTTCTGCTAATAATTCTTTCATATTATCACACTTAGGGTAACCCAGTTCATATTCTCTATTGACTCTTGAATGTTCTAGCATCTTCTCTACAAAATATTGATCATCCTTTGAAAAAGGTTTTAAACTAAACATTTTCTTTCTCATAACAAATTTCTCCTTATCCCTTGTTATTTATTTTTTAATCTTATAAATATATCTATTATATTTAAACATATTTCAATATATATTCTTAAAACTCCTCCTAAACTATTTAATAATTTATTTAATTATAAATCAAACTTAGATTCTTTTAAGTTTTGTCTAATACCATATCCTAGCTTGTCAAGCTCATCTTTTTTAAATTTATTATATGCATAAGCTTGCCCTAGATTATAAATATTTTTCAACTTAAAACTTTCAAGATTTTCTTTACTATTTTTCATTAAAAATAAAGTTTCTTTTTCTTTATACCATTCTATAATTTCTTCCTCAGTAGGCTCTTTATAAGTATTATAATGAATAATAGTTTCCTTTGGTAGCCTATCAGAAAGCTTTCCATTATTATTAGGATATCCTAAACATATCATTACTGCTGGAAAAGTATATTCTGGATTATTAATAACATTTTTTACATTTATAGAGGTTATATCTCCATAATAATATGCACCAAGTCCTAAACTTTCAGCAGCTATAACAATATTCTGTAATGCAATTAATGCATCCCAAATAGCAATATAAAAACCTTGCAAACTATTCACCCAACAATTATCTACTACTTTATCTACTTTAAACCATTTGCTAGTTCTAAATTGATCTGCTAATGCAAGAATTACCAAAGGAGTATTATAAACACCTAACTGATTAAGTTTATTCTTATCATTAATAACAACAAAAGAATAAGATTGTAAATTTCCACCTGTAGCCGCCCTTATACCAGCATCAATAATTTCTTCAATGATGCTATCTTCAACTTTCTTATCTAAAAAGCTTCTGATAAATCTATGGTTTAGATCTATGGTTTTTTAAGTTTTCAATTACAGCATTACTCATTTTACCACCCCTTTAACAATATTAACTAAATATACTCCAAATACTTAATAATTAACAGACTGTTATTTATTTCCTTTTTATGGTATAATTATTATATAGAATAAATATCAATTATAGCTTTTTTAAATATAACAGGCAGTCTATTAAAGACTACCTGTTTTTACATTTCTATAATCTAATTTAGCATTATTATATCTATTTTCCTTATCACTTTTTGTTTAACTTAACATTATTCTAATATAAAAATTTATATATAATGAGAATTTAATTCTATATTTCACGAAACATATAAATTTAAGGAGGATTTGAAATGTTTAAAGATAAAAGCGATAACAAAAGATTTGAAGTCATTTATAAAGAAGATAATATCTCTGGTTGTAAAATACTTGTAGACAAAGAAACAGGAGTTCATTATTTATTTAGTTGGACTGGATACGTAGGTGGAATAACTCCACTCTTAGATCAAAACGGTAAACCAATTGTTTCTCCAATTAACAAATAACCCCTCCCTAAAAGGTGACAGTTATTAAATATTATTAAATACTAAAAGATATCTCATATTTTAGTATATTACTGTAATTTTCTTTAAATTTAATAACTGTCACTAATAAAATAGGGTATTTTAAATAGTTAACAGTAACCAACTATATATAATACCTAATTAAAAGTTTCAATATCATATTTTCTGAAATAGCTTGTACAATTTTCACTCAAAAGTATTAGTCTTAATTTTTTAACCTATTTTTGCTGTAAAAGTTTTAATTTTAATTTTTATATATATTTTTTTAATTTTAATTTTTAAACTACCCTATGAAATTTTCAAAAATCATTTTATAATGGCTATTATTTATGATTAGTTTTATAGCTCTATTTCCTAATTGAGATATCCTACTAACACTTAAGCTCCCAAGATTCATAGCTATATCCTTGCATTTTTTTTCACAAAATGCTGTTGCAAGTAATGTTACCATAGCTCTAGCGTTTTGATTATAGCTTCTATTTTTTATAAATATTTCATTAGACTGTATATTTTCTTTTTTAGCTACAAAATCTACTACATCTTCTATTTTGTAATCTGATTTTAATATTCCCCTTTCATTAATATATTTTTCTTTTTTACTCTTAATTCTTAAATCTAATTTCTTTAAATTACCTACATGCTCTTCCATAGTATATTCAAATAATTGGGCATATTCCTTTCTTGCCTTCTTTTTATTTTTATCTAGAAATTCTAATATCCTTTCTTCATCCAAAACCCCGAAAAGGTCTCCTTCTCCTAAATAAGTTGACATACTTGAAAATAAATATTCTTGCGGACATTCTCTAAAGCCTGGTAAATCTTTTGCATTTCTATGAATATATAAGGATACTGCCAATAAATACCTATCATTGTCTATTATTTCACTTTTGAACCTACCTTTACATAAACGTGAATCTAATTCATATTTCTTATTATAGAACTTAACATATCTTAAATTTAAACTTTTCATTATTACAGAAATATCTTGATCTTGACAATCTATAAGTAAATGAGCATGATTGTCCATTAAACAATATGCGTATAACTTAAATGGATATTTCGTTTGGCTTTCTTTTAACTTAATCATAAAAGTTGCTTTATCTACATCTGATTTAAAAAGCAATCTATCTTTAACACTTTTTATAATTATATGATATATTGCATATTTTTCTTTTTTTCTTGGCTGAGTTGGCACTTTAATACACTCCTTAATTTTTATGCTTTTATCTTGATACTTGACACATTCAACTTTTATATTCACTTTTCTTATCTATAACACCTAACTCTTATGAATGTATAAAATAAATCTGCAAATTTTATTTTTCTTATTATGGTTAATGGTTATTATGGTGACAGTTATTAAATTTCCAAAACAACTTTTATAAACATATATTATCATTTAAATATTTAATGACTTTTACTTAATTTAATATAATTTCTGAGAAATTTATGAAATACGCCTCGAAGAAGGGGTTTTATTTTAACCCCTTCAGCTGTTTACTTTTTCAATTCTTTGAGTATATCATTATAATTATTCAAAGCTTGATCAAGTTTTTGGCTTGCTGCAATGACTTCTGGATGTAGTAGGTCAGATTTCTCATTAATTAAATCTTGAAGTTCTTGTCTCATAACCAAAATAATTTTTTGCATATCTTCAATTTTTCCCAAAATAATCCCCCCTTCATTATAATCATATAATAAAGGAGGGATTATTTTGAAATTTAATAACTGTCACTTATATACGTCTCAAATCGATACAATACGTATCATAGTCCTCTTTAAATATATATCCTAATTTTTTAGCCAATGCTACTGAGGGTAAATTTGCTGCATCCCAACTAGGATATTTATTTCCACTTAAACAATCTAAAATCAATGACGCACAAACTATTGTAGCAAATCCTCTTCTTACATAATCAGGATGAGTATCAACTTCAATTTCTATACCACCATCATAAACACTGTAAGAAGATGCAACTGACACTATTTTATCATGATGTAAAATACAATATCCTATTCCCTTTTTTATATAGTCCTCTATAGAACTATACTGACTTGTTATATCCAGCGAAAGATCTTGTAATGATTTAGAATACGCTAAATATGAATCTATTTTTTTTAATTCATATCCATCAGGAATCTTTTTTAAAAACTTTTTAAGCCTTTCTTCTTCTAAATACTTGCTACTTTTCTCAAAAGAATATCTTTTAACTTTCTCTACTCGTCCCTTATGAACGTCTTCTATGCGCTTTTTCCATTCGTCACTCTTTACAATTACTAAGCTATATTTAGGCAAGTTATATAACATTTCTTCTGCCACATCAGAACTTGCATCCCCTGCAAAGAACACAAAAACTCCAACTATAATTTGTACCACTTTAGGATTTTTTATATCATCAACCCATGCTTTTCCCATATGGCCTTGTAAACATGATAAAATCATAGTATCATCCATGCCATCAAACATATGAAACAAACCTTTTTTTAAATCACTATCAGCTTCATAAAACATCTTAAATCTCCTTTAAAAGTTTAATATATCAAAAATATATATTTCCTTATACTAAAACCTTAATTACATTCTATTAATTTCTTTATTTCAGTAATTATAACATCTGGTCTAGTTTCATTTATGCAGTGATTGCTATTTTCTACAACTTTCAATTCACTTTTATTAGATAAATTTTTTAGCCCATCTACTAAACTCCTCCATAAAACTTCAATCTGCTCTGCTTCTAGTTTAGGAATACCTTCTTTAATCATTTCATTAATTGAATAATTACTATCTGTTTTAAGTATTACTGTAAAAACATTTGGAAATTCACCATCATTTTTCATACTAATTATATTTTCTCTTATATCTACAAGCTCTGAAAGTTGATTTTCATATATTTGTGGTCTTATATCAAATTCTAAAATTTCCTTTTGAATATCCTTGGGTAGATTAAGCTGTTTATCTGTCAACTTTGCTCTTATTTCATCTCTTAATTGGTCTTTAGTATATTTAGAGTACTTTGTCCATAAATTTAAATATGTCTCATCTGAACCTGTTTCATTTGATACTGGAAGCTCTAATGTGAACAACAATAACTGTTGCAATTTTTGATACTTCCTCTACAATATCTAACCAATGATGAATCCCAATTCCCATTCCTGGCATAATTAATATATTTTTTTGCCATTACCTTTAATAAAATATTCAATTTTTCTTCCATTTATATTTATAAATCTTCTCATAAATCATCATCTCTTTTAAATTTTATTTTAATGATTTGTTTCATTAATAATACTATAAATTTCCCTATCTTCAAATTTTTCAGTCCACATATTGTATATAGAATCTTTCTTTACTCCTTCTTTTCTAAAACCAAGTTTTAAACTTAAGTTTATAGATGCAATGTTATTAGGATGTATATTAGCTTCTATTCTATGCAATCCTATTTCATTAAACCCATAATCAATAACTACTTTTCCAACTTCACTCATAATTTTCTTATCCCAATAATTCTTATTTAACATATATCCTATATCAGCCTTAAAATTTACTTTATCAAAGCTATGTAATGTTATAAAACCTATAATATTATCATTACCTTTATTAGTAATTCCCCAGCGGATAATTTTCTTATTTTTATATGCAGATTTAAAAAAATTTGCTGCTTTCTTAGCTTCTTCTAAACTCATCATTGGCTTCATTTGTTGATATCTTACAGCATCATCATTAGAATAAATTTCATAAAACTCCTTATAGTCATTAAATTTAATTTCTCTAAGAATAAATTTTTCTGTATCTAATTTAGGAAACTTATCCTTAAAAATATCTACTTTTTTCACCCAAATCACATCCTTAGTTAAATCTATATAATAACTGACCTAAGTTAAATATATATCTAAATCCGTTAGGTAGTACTATGGAATCGCATAATTGTATTCGCTTACCATAAGCATTAAACTCTACTTTATTTAAATATTCCTCAATTTATTTTATTAAACTCATCTTTTACCATTTCAGCTACATCTAATACCCTATTAATCTGAGTATCAGTCTTTAAATTTTCTCTAGCGTATTTCATTATTTCTCTAATTGCTGGCAATGAATTATCAAACTTTTCATCTATCCACTTGTATCTTGGAAATAACCATACATGAAAATGCTTTGACCTTTCTTCTTGTATTATAGTTACATCTGTAAGGCTGTCTATTTTTTTCAGAATATTTCTACTCTTATATATAAGCTCTGACAACTCTACCATTTCATTCATTCTCAATTCACTTATAGATCTAATGTGTTTTTTACTCACTATAACTAAAAAACCTTCAATAGGCACCTCTAAATCTTGTTGAATGATAAAATTTTCTGTTTCATAAATTATCCCACCTGGTATTTCCATTTCCTTATTAGCAATTGCACATCCTATCACTCAGCTTCACAATTATTGTTTAAAATATCTTTAACCATAAACCTGCGCTCTCCCATGTCTTATATACTTATATTTTATTTAATTTACACCAACTAATTTCTGTGTTATATTCTAAAGTTACTTTGTCATTTTCACTATATTTATTAAATAATTCCTTTAATTCAACCATCATACTTTCAAATTTCGGATTCTCTTCACTAGGCATATATGAATATGAACAAATTAATCCCTTTAACCCTTCAAAATCTACTTCTTGTCTATTTATTAAGTTGTTCTTGTGTATAATTTCATCCTTAAAAAATTCAACTTTAGAATCTTTTATAGATTCTTTAATATATTTCTCCCCATATTTTTCTGTAAATTTTAAAAATTTACTCATAAATTCATCGGATTTTTTTGGTATATTATATAAAATTACAATTGAGCCATTCGGCTTTAATATTCTTTCAAATTCTTTTCTTGTCTCCATAGTTTCAAACCAATGAAATGCTTGTCCCACAGTAATGACATCTACTGATTTTTCCTTTAGATTTGTATCCTCAGCACCACCATTAATAGAGTGAAAATCATTGTATTCTCCAAGGGATTTTTCAGCTACTAATCTCATATTCTCATTAGGTTCGACGGCATAAACTTTATTTTTATTCTCTAAAAAAACTTTACTTAGAATTCCTGTGCCTGATCCTATATCTGCAATTATACTCCCCTTACTTAGTCCGATAGTTTCTTCTAAATACTGTATTATTTCTCTAGGATATGTTGGTCTATATTTCCCATAATTATCTGCACGATTATTAAATCTATTTTTTGGATTAAGTTCTTTTAAACTCATATAAAATTCACCTTCCAATTCTTTCATAATAAAATTCATTGTATTATTTTAAATATTCTTCAATATCACAACATTCTTTAATATTACAATATTCTTTAATGAAATATCTTTGATTGTATATTCTTATTGCACTATAATTATTAATAAACTGTTAAACATCCTTATTATTTTGCTAAGTTTAAAATAATTATATTTATATTTTAAATTCTTATTTTATTTGACATTTTAATTTATAATTTATTACTACATTAGAAAATATACATATCATGTTTTCTTATATAGTGATTTCACCTAATTTTTTAATGGTAGTAAAAATTCTACAGTTGCACCACCATTAGCGTTGTTATATGCATGAATTTTACCGTTGTGTTTTTCAACAATAAGTTTGCATATATAAAGTCCTAATCCAGAACTACTTTTATAGGCTATATCTTCATTGCCTTTATAAAATTTATTAAAAATAATATCTGTTTCATTCGTAAAACCTTTACCAGTATCTGAAACTCTAAATAAGAGTGAATTATCTTTTAAAAAACTTTCAAGCAATATTTCATCATTTTCTTCTGTATGTTTTAGCGCATTTGATATAATATTTGAAAGAGTTTCTTCTATTCTAAATGCATCAAAAAAGCAACTGTCTGTACCTTTGAATGAATGGGAAATTACAAAATTTACTTTTTTTTCATCACAAAGATAAGAAATGTTTTCTTTAATACATGAAATAAACTCTTCTACATTCACATTTTGCATATTCAAAGATAAGTTTGGTCTTTCTAAATCCCATACTTCATTTAACTGATTTATTAGTACTCTTACTATATCAGCATTGTTTAGTAAAATTTTAATATATGACTCTTTTTCTTTTTCTGATATATTAGTATAGTTACCTGAAAGTAATTCCAAATGCCCATGTATAATAGTTATTGGAGTTTTTATATCGTGAGTAAGAGCTAAAATCATATCTTTTCTTTGTTGTGTCATTAACCATTGTGTTTTTAGCGAATCCTCTAAAGCCAATCTCATTTCCTCAAAAGCTAATAAAACATCACCTATTTCATTTTCATAAGACAAGTCTGTTGTAAAATCTAGGCGTCCATTTTTAATTTCATCACTCATTATAATTAATTTTCTAAAGCTCTTCTCAAAACCAGATGAAAACAATAATGAGAAACTAACTGTGACTATAATATTAATTAAAAATATTGCAATAATAGAAAATAAACTAAAAAAAAGTTCACAACCTATTTTTTGAATAAAGTTGTCAATAACAGTAGTTTCTATAATAGGATTACTTATATATTTTTGGACAAAACCACCTTTTAATTCGTTATTAAAAATTAATGGAGTAAAAACAATCATATAAGTTTTTTTATCAATCTTATTATACTTTTTTACAGAATATCTGTTAGATTTAATAGAAATTTCTTCAGTCAGCTCACTAGAATTTGAAGAATATAAAACATCCTTATTTTTTAACAGTACCCAATAATTAAAATTTTTTTCCTTTGTCTGTTTATCTATTTCCATTTTAAAATTCTCATCAAAAATCTTATCTATATTTCTTGTTGCATACATTTCATTTGAACATGACAATTTTTTATTATAACTTATAAATAACACTGAACAAATGACAATACTAGAAATAATAATTGATACTATAGTAGTAAAAATAAAGAACAATATAAATTGGGTTTTTATCTTTAGCTTTTTATTTATGTATTTGAAGACTCCCATTTGTATCCTATCCCCCATACAGTCTTTATATAATTTTTAGATATATTATTTAATTTAAATTTACCTCTTATTCTTTTTATATGTTCAGTTACAGTGTTAAGATCACTTTCACTGTCATACCCCCATATAATTTCAAATATTTGTTCTTTAGAAAATACTTGTCCCGGATGAGTGCATAAAAGTTCAATAATTTCATATTCTTTTTTAGCAAAATCTATTATATTTTCATTTTGTTTAATAGATTTTGATATTAAGTTAACTGATATATTATCAAAATCTAATTTAGTTCTTTCTTTTTTTATTAAATTTTTGCAGGTTCTTTTAAAATGAACATTTATTCTTAAAATAAGTTCTTTTAAAGAAAAAGGTTTTACTATATAATCATCACCACCAACTAAAAAACCTTTAACTCGTTCTTCTTCAAGTCCTCTAGCAGTTAAAAAAATAATGGGACAATTAACATTTTTTCTAATTTGTTTGCAAATATCAAACCCATTTAAATCTGGAAGCATTACATCAAGTAAAATTATATCTAAATCTTCCCTTATTTTTTCTAAAGCTTCATATCCTCTTATAGCAAAATCAACTTCAAAACCTTCAAATTCTAACGCAGGTTTTATAAAAGAAATAATTTCTTCGTTATCATCTATAATGAGTATCTTTTTATTCATTAACAATAATCACCTCTTATTCTATACCTTTTAACATTAAACATAAAAAACTTTAATATATAAAATTTCTAAGTGTAACTTATCTAAATTAGTCTACTTTTATTCCAAATATATACATAATGGTATATCTTTACTATATTTATTGCAAGTATAAACTCTTAACTTATTTAGTTGTATTTAATTAAATGATAGATTTGAAATATATTTTACAAATTTGATTTATTATTTTATTTCACATGTCAAAGTTTATAAAAAGTTTATTTTCATCTGTTTATATAATAATAGATTCTTCCTATATTTAGTTAAAACAAACTAAATATAGGCGTGAAAATATATTAACATAGGGAGTTGAAATAAATGGATAATAAAAAAATTGAAATTAAAAATGTAAGTAAAACTTTTAGAAAAAGAAGAGTAATTAATAATGCTTCATTTAAAATTTTAAGTTCAGATATTTGTGGCTTTATAGGGCCTAATGGTGCTGGTAAAACCACAATAATGAAAATGATAACAGGATTAATTAGTCCCGATAAAGGAAAAATATTTGTAAATGGTGTGGATGTAAATAAGGATAGAGAAAAAGCTTTATTTGGAATAGGTGCTGTTTTAGAAATTCCAGTATTTTTTGATTATATGTCAGGACGAAAAAACCTTCAAAATTTAGCTAGACTTAATTATGGTATGACTAGAAAAGAACAGCTTGAAAAAGTAGAAGAGGTATTAGAAATTGTAGGGCTTAAAACTAAAGATGTTGATAGAGGAGATGATAAAGTAAAAACGTACTCTTTGGGAATGAAGCAAAGACTAGGACTTGCTCAAACATTACTTAATAATCCATCAATAGTAATACTAGATGAGCCAACTAATGGACTTGATCCTTTAGGTATGAAAGAACTAAGAAATTTAATATTAAAACTTAGGAATGAAAAAGGAATTACTTTTTTAATATCAAGTCACCATTTAGATGAGCTTCAAAAAATATGTAATAAATATGTGCTTATAAAAGATGGATATATAAAGTGGAGTGGCAAATCAAATGCACTATTAGATTCTATAGGTAATACTAGAACATTAGAAGATATTTTTATGGAATCCATGGGCTAAATCTGTTAAAAAACTATGAGGTGAATTTAATGTTTAAGAATATTTTTATTTATGAATTCGAAAAATTTTGGTTGAAAAGGATTAATATACTCTGCTTTATTAGTATACCAATAGTTGTATTGATATCATTAAAATTTGCATTAGAAACTAATATTAATGCAAATTTTACAGAAGTAATATTTAGTTCTAATATGAATTTTCATATATCAAGTCTTCAGGAAATGTTATTAACTGCTTTTAATCTAATTATAATAATTTTTTTCATTTTGAGTTTTAATGAAGAATATAGAAAAGGAAATTTAAGGTTAGCTTTTTCAAGAGCAATTTCTATAAAAAAGCTGTATATAGCTAAAGTTTTAGTATTAGCTTTAAATATATTTTTAATGCTTATAGTTCACTTTTTTATCGCTATTATTATAGCTAATATTTTTTTGCCTAAAGTTAGTGAGACGGCATTATTCTTAAAAGAAGGATTATATAGTTTTAGTAGTGTAGCTTTATATACTATTAAATATTATTTTTTAGCATATTTAACATTGATAGCATTTGGAAGTATTGTTCAATTTTTTTCTATAAAGTGCAAAACAATAACAACTGCATTAGGAGCCAGTATAGGTGTATTATTTATAAATATTATTTATATGGCAGTTATAATTAGTTTTTGCAATGAGACAAATATAGATAGCTATATGTCTATATCAACAATTTATACTCAATTTAATGGGGCTGCAAGTTTTGCTGCTGGAATTACAAATATTTTTCTAATTAGTATGATAATAATTATTTTATTTTTTCAAATTTTATCGTATTTAACATTCATAAGCGAAGATTATTTAGAATAGAAAGGATGAAAAGTTATATGAGAGGATTAATTTTAGCTGAGTATGAAAGAATTTTTCAAAGAAAAAGTACTAAAATATTGTTTGGGATTTCAATCCTATTTCAAATTTTTAATTTTATGTTACTTCAAGTTCATTGGAAAAACAGTACAGTAATTTTAAAAAGAGGCGTAGAACTTCCCCTTGATAATCTTAATTATGCAGTTATGCAATTACTAGATTTTAATGTTGTTCTAATATTCATTATATTGCCATTATATTTTTCAGAATGTTTAAGTTTAGAACTTGATACAGGAGCTTATAAAATGATATTATTGAGGCCAATAAAAAAGTGGAAACTGTTAGTATCTAAGTGGATAGCTATAGCAAGTACTTATGCATTAACTTTATTATGTGTTTATTTAACAAAAACTTTAATTGGATATATGTTTATGCCAAAGGTTAAATCCACAAAATATTTTATTTTAACCTCCTCTGTAGGAATAGGAGGTTCTATAATATACAACTTAAAATATTATTTAATAATATTTTTAATACATTTATCATTGCTTGGTATAACTTCATTAATAAGTACTGTAGTAAAAAAGCCTATTTTAACATTTTTAGGAAGTATCACTTTTATACTTACCTCAATATATTTATTTAAGCCAATGTTTGATATATTTTTTAAAACAACTGAAATTGGATACTATATTTTGGCAGGCTCATATAATTTTAATAATATATATATTGTTTTAATCATTACTTTGTGTTGTTTAGGAACGTCTCTCTTTATTTGGAATAAAAGAATAGGTAAAATGGTATAATTCACAATTAAATTTAAAACACCAAGTAATAATGTAAAAAATAACGTTTTATCATTATTTACTCGGTGTTTACATCGTTTTTTTGTTTTTAATAATCTTCAATATAATATTATAAATAAACAGTATTTCAAACTTAATACTCCAACTTCTTTTTATCACTTATATAAGCTGCATATTAATTAATTCGCTTCCCTTTAAAAAGCCTAGCTTATAGTATAAATCTTCTGCCTTATTCCCTATATCTACATACAATCTAATAGCTGAATATTCTTCATTTAACACAGTAAGTGCTTTCTTTATCATATTGGTACCAATTTCTCTACCTGAGTAGCCTGGTTTTACAGCAATTTGAGAAATTAATGGCCACTCTTTCCAAATAGATATATAACAAAGCCCTACTAAATCTTTAGTATGTTTATCATATACAAGTGTTGATGCTTTATTTAAAATACCTTTTCCTAAATTATCATCAAAATACTCTTTAACCCATGAAGTATACTCCTCTAAACTATAATTAAAATTTAATCCTTCATTATTTTCAAATGCTTCATATAAAACTTTTCCCATTTCCAATTCATTTTCTTTATTAGGTGAACAAACATAAAAATCATTTTCCCAAGTAATATCAAAGAGTTCCGTTGGTCGTATCATCCAACGTCCACTCTCTACTCTTACAAATCCTATATTTTTATAAAATTCAATTTGATGTAGATTAACTACAGAAGCTTCAATAGGTTTAGATATATCTGACCACTCAACTAAAACTTCTTTAAGCTTCTTTAGTATGATACCTTCATCTAAACAGGGCGGAATTAAAAATAACCCTTCTATTGAATTAGGTTCAATAATAACCCCTCCAACTTTTTTACCATCCTTTATTATCCAAAAACAATTATCATCCTTATCAATAATTGAACAAACCTCATCATAACCTTTTTCGAATGAATTATTTATATAATAAATTCCATAATATTTAGAAAATACTTGATTTTCTGCTTTTACAAGAGTATATCCTTCTTCTAAATCATATTTAAATATTTCTTTTGAATATGTCATGTACACTCACCGCCTTATATATCATATTAACTTTTCTTCTATATCAAGTATCCATTCTCTTATACACTTTATAATATATTTTATACTTTCCTCTTCAAATGGATTTTTTAGATTCCCTAATTTAATAATTTCTAAAAATGATTTACTTCCCCCAGCTTCACATACTTTCATGTAGTCACTCCAAGCTTCTTTACTATTTAATTTAGATTTGTACCAAAAATTAAATGCAACTATTTGTGCCAATCCATAATCAATATAATAAAATGGATCTACAAAAATATGAGCTTGTCTTAGCCAGTATCCACCTTTATTTAAAAAATCATTTTCCCCATAATCTCTATATGGGATATACTTCATCTCAAGCTTTCTCCAAATTTTATTACGTTCTTCATATGTAGCCTCTGGTTTTTCATATACAAAATGTTGAAATTCATCTACTATAACAATATAAGTTAATAAATATAATTGATTAACCATATGATAAAACTTATATTTTTCTATATCTTTATCAAAAAATTCTTCTATCCATGGTTCTATTAAAAATTCCATGCTCATAGAACATATTTCTGCAACATCTTCAGATGGAATTATATATTCTGGTATATCATAATCTTTACATAAATATAATTGAAATGCATGTCCCAATTCATGAATAATTGAATTTAAATCCTCTGTAACTCCGTTATACACTAAGAATACGAATGGAGCTTTATATCTAAAAATATACTCACAAAATGCAAAAGATTCCTTATTTTCTCGTCTTTCAATGTCAATAAGATTATTTTCAAGTATATATTTAAAAAACTTTCTCGTTTCATCTGATATTTCTTCATACACCTTTTGTAATTTTTTTATAATATCTTTTTCTTTTATATTTAATTGAGAATTTCCATTTTTAAATTGTATAATCTCATCATAATATTTTAATTTATCTACACCAATTCTTTTTCCCTGACGCTTTGCAAGTTCCTTATTTAATGGAACAACATACTCTAGTATTTGTTTTCTAAAGTTAGATACCATATTTTTATCATAACCCACTCTTTTCATACGTGCATATCCCATATCAATAAAATTTTCATATCCCATTTTTAAAGCCATTTTATTTCTTACTTTTACAAGTTTATCAAACAGATTTTGTATCTCATTTTCATTTTCTATATATATTTCTGTTTGAGCTTCATATCCACTTTTTCTTATTTCTCTTAAATCAGAGTTTATATATTCATTGAACTCATATATTCCAATAAATTTTCTATCAAATTTTTTTCTACTTTTTAATTTGTTAAATAGCTCAAAATAATCAACCATAATCTTATTTTCTTCTTGTAACTCTTCTATTATTTCATCACAAACACATTTCATCTTCATTTTTGCCAAATCAAAAAGTTGATTCCCATATCTACACTTAATCATTTTTTTAAATTTCGAACTATCTAAAGCCTTATAATATTCGCAAATTAATCCATCCATAATAGGTTCAGCATCTGCATAATACTCCATTTCTTTACTATAAAACTCATTATCTACGCCTAAACATTTTCTTAATTCACAAATAACTTTCATAGATATAAATTCATTTCTAATTTCATTAATTTCATTTATTACAAAACATTGATTTTCATAACAATCACTATTTCTAAAATCCTCTATTAACTTAAGAACTTTTCTTTTAGCTTCTTCTATATCCACCCTTTTATATTTAAAATCTTCAAATCTCATAACATTCTCCTAAATTTAATTCTTTTATAATTTATAAAAATCATATTATCCATGATTTAATATTTGCATATATAGGGTTTCAAATATGATTTTTAGTTGTAACTTAGAAATTCTTATGAGGTTTTTTAACATTTTTAGGATTGAAACCCAAGGACGGGTTTCGCGACTGCCTATACAGGACGTCACTGAAATATGTTTAGAAGTATCTAATTTTAAATATCAAATTTAAACCCTATAAGACACTTTTATATTAAAACAAAAAATAATAGTGTTTCCTTTCTTATTCCATATTAATCTTTTTTCTCATACTTAAAATCCTATATTCATTTTTCTCTATTTCTCCTACTGATGTATTAAAGACTTTAAACCCTGATCTTTCGTAAACCTTTATTGCTCTTTTATTAAATTCAGCAACGCCACATCTAACGTATTCCCCATTGTAATCATATTCTTTTAATGCAAACTTTACACATGCATCAACAAACTTTTTTCCTAATCCTATTCCACAAAGTTCTGGTTTTAATCCCCAACCAACCCACATTTCATATTTTTCTTCAGGAGTGTTTTTTACAATTTCATGTTTAACATACCCCTCATCTTCTTCATCTTCACTATTTTCTCTAAAAAATTCTATTGTTAACTCACCTATAATATCATTTTTTTCATTTAAAACTGCAAACCTTCCTAATCCCCACGTTTCTTTATCTAATAAAAATTCTTTTTCGTTAACATAACTATATATATTATATTTACCTTCATAATTCCAATTATTAATTATTTCCTTTGCATACTCTAAGTTCATTGGAACAAATTCAAAATTCATATCATTATTCTCCAATCAAATTTTCTACTAGCTTCATATTAATCAATTCGCTTCCCTTTAAAAAGCCTAGTTTATAGTATAAATCTTCTGCCTTATTCCCTATATCTACATACAATCTAATAGCTAAATATTCTTCATTTAACATAGTAAGTGCTTTCTTTATCATATTGGTACCAATTCCTCTGCCTGAGTAACCTGGTTTCACAGCAATTTGATAAATTAATGGCCACTCTTTCTAAATAAATATATAACAAATCCCTACTAAATTTTTAGTATGTTTATCATATACAAGTTTTATTGAACAAACATTATCATAACTTTTTTCAAATGAATTATTTATTTAATAAATTTTATAATATTTAGAAAACACTTGATTTTCTACTCTTTCAATGGTATATCATTCTTCTAAATCATATTAAAATATTTCTTTTGAATATGTCATGTACACTCACCGCCTTATATATCATATTAACTTTTCTTCTATATCAAGTATCCATTCCCTTATACATTTTATAACATATTTTATACTTTCCTCTTCAAAGGGATTTTTTAGATTTCCTAATTTAATAATTTCTAAAAATGATTTACTTCCACCAGCTTCACATACTTTCATGTAGTCATTCCAAGCTTCTTTACTATTTAATTTAGATTTGCACCAAAAATTAAATGCTACTATTTGTGCCAATCCATAATCAATATAATAAAAGGGTCCCCAGAAAATATGTGATTGTCGTAGCCAATATCCACCCTTATCTAAAAGCTATTTTCTTCATAGTCTCTATAAGGCATGTACTTCTTTTCAAGTTCTCTCCAGAAACTATTTCGCTCTTCATATGTTGCTTCAGGTTTTTCATAAACAAAGTGCTGAAATTCATCAACGGCTGCAATATATGCTACCAAAAATAATGCATTGCACATATGTTCAAATTTATATTTTTCTGCATCTTCTTCAAAAAAGTCCTTTACCCATGGCTCAGCCAAAAATTCCATGCTCATGGAATGAATTTCTGCTACATCTTCAGGTGCACCATAATACTCTGGCATTTTCTCATTTCTACATAAATATTTTTGGAATCCATGTCCAACTTCATGGATAAATGTATTAAAATCTTCTATAGTTCCTTGGCATACAGAAAATATAAAAGGTGCCTTATATTTAGGTATATACTCACAAAAACCACCTGACTCTTTTCCTTCTCTTTTTTCAATATCCCAAAGGTTTCTTTCCACCAAATATTTAAAAAACTCACTTGTTTCTAGCGATAATTCCTCATACATTTTTGATGTCTTCTTTATAATTGAATTAATATCACCTATAAGCTTTGCATTACCACTTAAGAAATGTACTGGTTCATCATAATATTTTATTTTTTCTATTCCAAGCCTTTTAGCCTGTTTTTCTATAAGTTCTTTATTTAATGGTACAATATACTCTAATATCTGCTTTCTGAACTTAGCTACCATTTCCTTATCATAACCAATTCTATTCATACGAGCATATCCCATATCAACAAAATTTTCATATCCCATCTTTAAAGCCATTTTATGTCTTACTTTTACGAACCTATCAAATAATTCTTGCATTTCTTTTTCATGCTCTATATATATTTCTGTTTGTGCTTCATAAGCTCTCTTTCGCATACTTCTATCCTGAGAATTTATATAGGAATCAAAATCCCATCTTCCAAGAATTTTTCCTTGAAATTTTTTATTAAAAGACTGCCCCATTTCAACATATTCTAGTATTAATTTTTTCTCCTGTTGTAATTCTTCTATTATTTCATCAGAAACACATCTCATTTTCATTTTTGCCAAATCAAAAAGTTGATTCCCATATCTACCCTTAAGCATTTTTTTAAATTTTGAACTATTTAAAACCTTATAATATTCACAAATTAATCCATCTAAAATAGGTTCAGCATCTGCATAATACTCCATTTCTTTACTATAAAACTCTTTATCTACACCTAAACATTTTCTTAATTCACAAATTGCTCTCATAGATATAAATTCATTTCTAATTTCATTAATTTCATCTATTACAAAACATTGATTTTCATAAGAATCACTATTGCTAAAATCCTCTATTAACTTAAAAACTTTTCTTTTAGCTTCTTCTATATCCACCCTTTTATATTCAAAATCTTCAAATCTCATAACATCCTCCTAAATTTAATTCTTTTATAATTTATAAATTCTACTATTTACAATTAAATATATATAACATTCCTATATTACAATTAAATATATATAACATTCCTATATTACAATTAAATATATATAACATTCCTATATTACAATTAAGAAAAACACAGCTATAAAATTTTAATAGCTGTATTTTTCTTTATACACTCTCCTTGCCTATAAGTGCTATGAGACCATTTGCCAATGTTTCACCCCAACTTAAATAATCATGACCTGAATAAAAATTTTCATATTTCACATCATAACCTTTTTCTACTAATACATCTTTTATATTATTTATAACTTCCATCATTATGGGCTCAGTGTCATAATGTCTATCTTCTAATACTCCAGCATTTAGATAAAACTTTAATGGTAACTTATCTATCAGCTTATACTCTTTAGTCAAATACTCTTCTTTATACCAATAAGAGCCTGACTGTGAAAGAACTTTTCTAAAAATATTAAAATTATTTTACTTTTTCTTCTAACTCACTTATTTTATAACTACTAAATTCTTTATCGCTCATAACTTTTCACCTTTTTAATAATTATATTTTTTAAGTCAATATATTATTTAATAATTCTTTCACTTGGAAGCCCTTCAACTATATCTGAAAAATGCATGTGATTAAATTTCCATTTACCTTTCTTTTTTACTAATACACCGAAAAATCTCATAGGACAAATTGAGTTTTCATTATAAGATTCTAGACAGTTTAATGACATATTTATTGAAAATAACATATTTTGTAATAACTCTTTTTGCTTTTTATTCTCTCGTATAAAATATTCAAAGTTAGATTTTGGCCAAGTACAAACGGTTTTTTCTAAAAACTTAAATTTTATAAATGCCTTTGAAATAACAACAGCCATATCCCCTAAAACTGAAATATATGCATTTTCTTTGTTTACATTAAAATCCCCCCAATATTTCCAGTCACATTCTAATAATTCCTTACTTTCTTCAAACCCATGAAAATTTTCTCCATTATCGGTTCCAAATATATACACATTCTCATCATGATGAAATAATTTTTCACCATAATAGTCAACAAGTGATGCATCCCTTTTGTCATAACTTTCTTGTAAAATTTCTAATACTTTCTCAATTTCATTTACTTCTTTATCTTCTTTATTTTTTATTGGAAGTATTTTAAACTCATCCTCAATGCTTGCATCATCAATTATTAAATCTTCTCTTGCTCCTCCAAATGAAATTTTCATGTGTTTTATCTTCCATTTAGAATTATCTTTAACTGTAATAAATGTTGTTCTAAAAGGAAATACATATTCTTCACCTAAACTTATATCATATAAACTTCTTGATATTTGATCTGAAAATTGAACTAAATCAGCTTTTGATATTTCTCTTGCATTTAATATATTTGATAACCTATCAATCATAATATTTGAAGCTTTTTCTTCACTGATGTTATTTAAACTTTTTCCACTAATTGCTATGCAAGCTACATTTTCTTCTGCATTTATCACAGAGTTTTCTATATCTAAATCAATATTCTTTAAATAACTATTTTTATCACTCCAATAAATTCTAATTGCACTTTCTATCTGAGATAATCCAAAATACCAACTTTTTTCTCCTACTCCTAAAAGACTTGTATTATCGTCATCAATAAAAAATTCTTTAATGAACTCTTCAATATTATTCAAATCATTTTTTATATATTTTTCTTGAAACACTTTTAAAAATTTTTTTATTTCATTTATTACTTTAACATTTTTAGTCATAATAATAGCCCCCATTTTTATTACTCTCTATATATTAATTTTATTAACTTTAACTGAAATTATATATATCCAAAACTATTCTGTATCAAATTTGATATAAAAAAAGCCCCATCATTAATACCTTTAATAGTTTTGATGATAGGACTTTTTTATATTTTAAATTAACCACTTTGTAGTAAATTTTCTCTTCTTTCTTTACTTATGATTCTTCGTATACTTTGTTCTGATAGAAAGTATTCCTTAGCTAACTGTGTAACCTTAATTCCCTTATTATATTTTCTTAAAATCTGAGAATTTCTTTCCTTTAGCATTTTTTTAGCTCCACTTTTTTCTCCCCAAGACTTTTCATTTTCAGTTTTTCTTGGTATATATAAATACTCTCCATCTATATAATTTTGAATTACTTCTATAATATCCTCTGGTAAAACCTCATACGCTTTAACATATTTCATACTCATTGCCCCCCTTAATACTATTAATTAAGGCAAAGACCTATGAAAAAGTAAGCTTACATATCTTATCGGAGCTTGTTTGTTACAGCTACTAACAATTATCTAGCTCCAAGCAAAGCATAGCTGACTTAGTCATTCTGGTCTTTGCTTGAAGCATTTTACTTACGGTATGATATTGCAATCTATAATCTCTCATTTTTACACCACCTTATACATTCATCTATAAAATTACAAGTCAATATTTTATTATATTCTTATAATGTTTTACATATAATTGATTCTTTAAATTCGCAATTCAATATGTCCATAAAAACCTCTTCAAATTCATTTTACCTACTAATTTCTTTTAAAAATCCATTTTTATTTTTCCTCTAATGCAAGCATATTTACTTCTTATATTTTAGATTTACACTTGCTTTTATAACCACATGCTTTATATAACTTTGTAAAAGCATTTAAAAATTGCACCCTAGTGGTATAAATATAATTATAATATAAAATAACATTATAGATATTAATGTTATTACTTTAGATTGTTAACAAATGGTAAATTACCACCAATTTTTAGCTATTTTTAATGCTACTTAAGAATATTATAATTATCTATAAAACACTACTGACATGTTATTCTTTAAATGGTCAATTTCTTTATTTCCTATTATATCTACATATATTCTAAGTGAGTTTTTTCATTCCAATTACTTCATAAATTGCACTATACTTAATTTGGGTATACAATAAAGGTTTAATTTTTTTACTTATAGCTATAAACTTTTTAAACCATACATATAACCTATTGAATTCAATATAGAAAAAGGCCCTTGAACTTCAAGGGCTTAAATATGATTATCATCTTATATTAGACATAACCATATAAATAATAAGACAGTATTCTCTTATTTCTTATTTATTCCTCAACAATTTTATAATAAGTCCTTGTTGTTAGAGCAAATATTATAAAATAAATAATTGTAAAAACTAAAATTGTTATTAACGTAGTTATTCTAAATAATGCTACATTTGTTAACATGAAAACTGCTAGCAACTTCGTGATTATAGGAAATGCAAAAACAATATGAATTACTGAAAAAGTAATTGGTATGAAAAATATCATTAAAACTTGGCTTCTTATAGTTCTTTTTATTTCAACCTTACTCATACCAACTTTTTGCATTATTTCAAAACGTTCTTTATCATCGTATCCTTCAGATATCTGTTTATAATAAATAATTAATACTGTTGCCATTAAAAATAATATGCCAAGAAAAATTCCTAAAAAGAACAATCCTCCATATAAAGATAAAAAATCTTTTTTATTACTTTCTATACTCTCGGCAGTAACAGCCATATTATTTTCATCAAATTTTTTATTTAATTTATTTGAAATTGTAATCATATCATTTGATTTTCCATTAACATCAAATCCAACTATGTATCCTTTACGCTTTTTATTAAGATCACAAATATTGTTGATATCTTTTGAAATCACTATATACGACTCTACTATATCCGTAAAACTTCCCGATATACTTTCTAATTTATCTATTTCTTCTTTTACTTTATAAGTTTTATCATTAATAGTAATACTATCTTTTCCATATTTCTTCTTTCCTTCTGAAAAAATAATAACTTCATCATCACCAAGATTTACATTTTTATTTTCTAATCTGTTGTAATCTGAAAGTGGAACAGCATTTATAAAACAAACATCTGAATCAAGTAAATCATCTTTTATGACTAAAAATTTGTCTTCTTCTTTTACACATGGAATAGTATATTCTAAATAATTCACCCTATTTTTTTCTACTATATTATTTTCTTTTATTTCACTATCTACAATTCTATCTATTTTTTCACGTTGGCTTTTTTCAACTTCTGATGTATTTATTAAAACTTCTCTTGGATATCTATTTCTTAAAACATCTTCCACTCCAACATATAAAGAAACCGTTGTTGAAAGCATAACAAGTACTGCTGTGCTTAAAATACAAATGTTAGCAAGACCTACTGCATTTTGCTTCATCCTATATATCATTCCAGAAACAGATACAAAATTGCTTGTTTTATAATAAAACTTTTTATTTCTTCTTAAAAGCTTTAATAAAGCAATACTTCCTGCTGTAAAAAGCGCATAGGTTCCTATAATAACTAAAATAACAGAAGTAAAAAACAATTGTAAAGCTGAGAGTGGTGATTTAACATATAAAGCTATTCCATATCCAGCCCCAAGTGCTACAACACCTATAATTGTCATAATCCATTTCGTTTTAGGTTCTTTTTCTCCATGCTGCCCACCTTTTAAAAGTTCAGTTGGATTAGATCTTTTAATTTCAAATAAATTTGCCATTAGTGTCATAAAAAAGATTCCTATAAAAAGAATTAATGTTCTTACTATAGATATTTTTGAAATATAAAATCCGAAAGCTACTGGGAAATTAAGCACCTTTAAAAATAACAAGAACATAAACTTATCAAGAATAATTCCGCTAGTTAGTCCAAATATGAAACTAATACTTGCAATAAAAATATTTTCTAAAAATAAAACCTTCGCAATGTGTTTCTTACTAAGCCCTAGCACATTGTATAACCCAATTTCCTTTTTCCTTCTCTTTATTAAAAAACTATTGGTATAAAAAAGAAATATAGTTGAAAAAATACCAATTACAACTGTTCCAAAAGAAAGCATACTTTTCAAGCTATCTGATCCTGGAACTTGGTCTAATCCCGGGTTCTTTGAAATAGAGCTCATAATATAAAACATCATAATACTACATATACACGTAATAATGTATGGGATATAAGTTTTGCTGTTTTTTCTAATATTACTTATTGCTAATTTAAGATAAAACATTCTACTCATTTACATCCCCTCCATTGGTAATTATTGTTAATGTATTGGAGATTTTTTCAAACATTTCCTCATTAGACATTATTCCTCTATATATCTGATGGAACACTTCTCCATCTTTAATAAATAATACTCTACTAGCATGACTTGCAGCTTTAATGCTATGAGTAACCATTAAAATTGTCTGACCTCCTTCATTTATTTCTGAAAACATTTTTAATAAATGATCTGTAGCCTTTGAATCAAGTGCACCTGTTGGCTCATCTGCTAAAATAAGTTGTGGGTTAGTAATAATAGCTCGTGCAACAGCTACCCTTTGCTTTTGTCCGCCAGAAACTTCATAAGGGTATTTCGATAATATTTCCTTGATACCTAACTTATTTGCAATACGCTCTAATCTACTTTCCATTTCATTGTATGATTTTCCTGATAAAACAAGTGGTAAAAATATATTGTCTTTTAAAGAAAATGTATCAAGTAAATTAAAATCTTGAAATACAAATCCTAAGTTATCTCTACGAAATGTAGCAACTTCACTTTCTTTTATAGCTACAATGTTTTTTCCATTTAATAAAACCTCACCACTAGTTGGTTTATCTAAAGATGCTAATATGTTAAGTAAAGTAGTTTTTCCTGAACCTGACTCACCCATAATAGCTACATATTCACCTTTTTCTACTGAGAATGTTACATTTTCCAATGCTTGTACTTTATTTCCACCAAATCTTGTCATATATATTTTTTTTAAATTGTTTGCTTCTAACAACTTCATAAAAAACTCCTCCTAAATCTCATTTAAACCTATTATTTTCAAACCTAAACTTAAGAACTTAAATTTAATTTTCTACTCTTTATAAAGCATAATCAAATATTTTTTAGAATTTAATCTACTTAAATTCAATATCTTCTATGTTTTTATTATAAAAAAAAAGAAAATGCAATGCCATAACTTAGCCTTGCATTTTCCTATCTAACCTTACACTTTTGTAAGCACCTCATTATTCAAACATAGTTTTAGCTGAAAAAAGATCAATTTTAACTGTTGTACCTCCCCCTATTTCAGAAGTAATTATTATTTTGTGTGATAACTTATTCAATATTTTTTTGCAAAGATATAATCCAATACCTGTCGCCTTTTTATCCATACGCCCATTATAACCAGTATAACCATTTTCAAATATTCGTGGTAAATCTTCTTTAGCAATTCCTATTCCTGTATCCTCAATAATCAAAATCTTTTCATTAGACTTATGCATATATATAGCTATTTTACCTTCATTTGTATATTTTAAAGCATTAGATAATATTTGTTCAATTACAAAGACTAACCACTTTTCATCAGTTAAAACAGTACAATTTATTTCATTAAATTCAAGAGATATATTCTTTCTGATAAATGTGTTAGCATGTTTTCTAACTGCTTGTTTTATAATTTTAGATAAATCACAATTTTTTAAAACTAAATCTGATGATGCATTTTCAATTTTCAAATAACCTAAAACCATTTCAACATATTGTTCAATTTTAAAAAGCTCTGCTAATAATTCTTTGTTTCCTTCACTTTTTTCCATCTGTAGCAATAATCTCATTGCAGAAATAGGTGTCTTAATTTGATGTGCCCAAAGATTATAATAATCCATCATTTCTGTACGCTTCATGTCTGCTTTTGAATTCATCTCTATCTTGTTATTATAAAGTTCTACTAAAATATTTTGATAATTCTTTTCAATTAAGTTTTTTGCTAAAGGCATTTTCTCTAAACTAATAGTAATTTGTTTTTTTAAAACATATAACTGGTTATGCTTCTTATAATACTTAATAAAATCATATACTATAAATATAATAGCAACAGCACATGATAATAAAAATGAATATACTATTGCTTCAAGTTCTAAAGAATACAAAGAAAATACTGCAATGAAAATCATAATAAAAATACTATATATAAATATGATTTTTATATGGTCTTTAATATACGAAATTAATATACATAAAAACGTTTTTTTTTCCATAACTAATTCACCATATATCCTATACCTTTTTTAGTTTTAATAAAATCAATAAGTCCAATATCACTTAACTTTTTTCTTAATCTCGTAACATTAACAGTTAAAGTATTATCATCAATAAAGCTATCACTTTCCCATAACCTTTTCATAATATCTTCACGAGAAATCACTTTTTCTGCATTTTCCATTAAAATTTGAATTATTTTAAATTCATTTTTAGTAAGTTCAATTTTAGAATTTTTATACTCTATAGTTGTATCACTAATATTTAAAACTGCTCCATTATGCTCAATTACATTCATTTGTCCACTAAAAGAATATGTTCTTCTTAACAACGCTTGCACCTTTGCAATAATAACATTTAAATCAAATGGCTTGGCAATAAAATCATCGCCTCCCATATTTACAGCCATAACAATATTCATATTGTCAGACATAGATGAAATAAAAATAATAGGAACCTTTGATATTTTACGAATTTCAGTACACCAATGATATCCATTAAAAAATGGTAGCGATATATCTAACAGAACTAGATGTGGATTAAACTCAATAAATTGCTTATTAATATCCTTAAAGTCTACAACAAACTCTGCATCGTAATTCCATTGACTTAAACAGCTTTTAAGTGACTTTGCAATTACTAAATCATCTTCAACAATTAAAACTTTATACATAAATTACTCCTCTCAATACTTTCAAGTCTATTTTCCTTTTAATATAATAACACTTAAATTTATTTTATTTTTAACTATTCCTTATATAGATTTCTAATTTGAAGTTTTAACCTACCTGAATATTCTACTTTTATAAGACATTACTTTTCCTATTTTACAAGTCAATTCTTCAATTTTAAAATTATACAATATTTCAATATTTATAGATAATCTTCTCATAAGAAGGTCTTCTTTTGCAGTATTAAATTATTATCACTTGTTCAACAGTAATATCGAATACTTTCCGTAAATTAATACATAATTTTATACAAATATAATTATAATATAAAACGACATTATAGATATTAATTTTTATTGATAATTTGTAAATATAAAAACTCCACCAATACTATAAAAAGCATTGGTGAAGTCTTCATTATTTTTTCATTTCTTTTTGTATTTGTTTTAAAGCCTTTTTAGATCCACGTTTTATATCTTTTTCTAACTTTCTTTCTTTAAAGGATACAAAGATTTGATTTAAATCATATCCTTCTGGATATAACTCTTCTGCCTTTATTTCTAACTTAATCCTCTTATAATTTATTTCTTTTAAATTATTATTTATAAAAATAATTAGATTGTTAAATTCATCTTTTTCCTTATATACTATACCATACTCATTGTCATCTATTATAAAAACTTTATCTCCTACTTTGTAATCACAATTATATTCTCTTTTAACTTCTTTTTCATTTTTAATTATTTTACTACTTCTTAGAAAATCATAATTGTAGTTTTTATTTTTTATATATTCTTTAGTTCTTTCTATTACAGGCTTATCTATTCCCATTTTTTCGGCTATATATAAAGCATTACTATTACCTGATTTGCCTATTTGCAATTTATATAGCGGTTCTAAAGTATCGCATTTAAATTCCATAGCTGCATTTTCAAAATCAGGATGATTAAAAGAGAAATTTTTAATTTCACCATAATGAGTTGATGCTACCGTTATACATCCTTTATGATAAAACTCCTCTAGTATAGATATGGCTAATGCTGCACCTTCATTTGGTTCTGTTCCACTTCCTATTTCATCAAATAATAATAGTGTTGATTTATCACTTAATTTTAAAATTGTGGCTAAATTTTTTACATGAGATGAAAAAGTACTTAAAGCATTTTCTATACTCTGATTATCTCCTATATCAACAAATACCTTATTAAAAACAGCCATTTCAGTTCCATCTTTAGCTGCTATATGAAACCCAGATTGAACTGCTAAAGTTAACAATCCAATAGTTTTTAAAACAACAGTTTTCCCCCCTGCATTAGGTCCTGTTATAATTAATGTTCTAAAATCTTTACCAATGTTACAATCTAAAGGGACACTATCTTTTAATAATGGATATTTTCCCTTTACTATATTAATATATCCATTTTTATTCATTAAAGGCTTTACACCATTTATGCTTTTACTATATTTAGCCTTTGCAAAAATCATATCATACTCTGATATAACATCTATATTCATCTTTAATTCTTTTATTTTTTCAAATATCATATTTGTTAATAATGCTAATATTTTATACTCTTCTACAGCCTCTTCTGATTTTAAAACAGCAAGTTCACTTGTATACTTTTGAATTGATGCTAATTCAACAAACACTGTAGTACCCTTTGGTGATGTTTCTATTATACTTCCTTCTATGCTATTTTTATAAGCAGCCTTTATAGGAATTGTAAACTTTCCATTTCTCTCACTTATAAAGAATTCCTGTATATAATTTTTATTGCTACTTGATTTTAAAAATTTTTCAAGTTTCTCTCTTATTTTACTTTCACAACTTTCAATATGACGTCTTATCTTTTTTAATTCTCTTGAAGCATTTGAGTCTACTCTATTACTTTTAATTGATAAACTTATTTCTTCTTCTATATAACTTAAATCAGATATATTATCACCATAGGCACTTAATGTAGGTGCATATCCTTCCTTGTCTTTTATAAATATTTTCACCTTTCTGCACCCTCTTAAAAAGTCAGATATAGTTGTTAAATCCGAAGGCTCTAAAGCAGCACCTTTTTCTATTCTTTCTATATAATTTGTAATATTAAATATTCCTTCTAATGGTATATGATATCCTGCATCTAAAAGATTTCTCCCCTGTGATGTTTCATCTAACATCCTATTTACTTGCTTTAAGCTATTACTAGGCTCTAATTTATCTAATAAAATTTTTCCTAATCCACTAACACAATATTCTTTAACTATTTCCTTTAACTCGTAATAATTTAATTTTTCTAATGTTTCTTTATTCATCTTGTTAATATTCCTCCTATTAAATAATCAATAAATAATTTATTGATTGAAATAAATAATATCAACAAGTCTTCTATATTTTTTACTCACCTTGCATGATAGATTTCATTTTTTCAATAAAAAAAGCCATGGATACACCACAGCTTTAAATTAACACTTTTAAAGATATTTAAAAATGACTTTTAAACACCTTCACAATGAGTAAATTTGCGGACTTGTATCTTAATAATTTTAATTAATTCCACAACAAATAAAGGTAGTAAATACCCAATTTTTTAGAAATTAATATTCAATTAATTATTTAAGATACTAAACACTCACAAACTTCCCTCACTTTACTTTGAAATCTATCTATATTTTAACCTATATTTATATAGTATCATTTATTTTTCAAAAGGTCAATTACGTTAATTTTATATTTTAAATATTCAATCTTTTCTTAATAATGTATAAGATTCATTTTTCTAAATTTAGTGTCATAATAATAAATTCATATTTCTTATCACTTATATTTTCAATATACCTACCTGTTTCTTTAAAACCTAATCTTTCATATACTTTTATGGCTCTTTTATTAAAGCTTGCAACTGCAAGCTTTATTATATTTTTATTATATTTAAATTTATTTTTGCCATATTCTATTCCAGCTCTAATATATGATTCGCCTATTCCTTTTCCAGTTAAATTTGGCTTTAACCCAAGCCCTATTTCCATCACATTATCCTTAAATTCATAAGAAAATATACCTATAAGATTTTCATTTTTGTTTAATACTACAAACTTATTTTCCCAATAATTTCTTTTCATATTCATTAAAAATTCTTCTAAATCTTCACTATCAAACTCCATGTCATAAAAGGAATACTCCTTATCATAATGCCAATTTAGAATTTCTTTTGCATATTTATTATCCATTGGCCTAAAATTAAAATCCATAAACTTACTCCTTTAATGTTTTATTATGTCTTACATTCATTATGAACTATGCTAAGTTAAAAATAAATGTAAAATTGTAAATTTAATCAATATTTACTTTAAATCCCCTGTAGAATAGATATTATCATTTATCTATTTCACAGGGGATTTTTTATGATGATTATATAATTTCTTTTATATATTTTTTTCTACTTAGCAAATAGAATATTATTTGAATACTTACTCCTAAGCCTAAGATTAATAATGCTTTTTTCATAAGAAGTGTTGTGATTGTCATATTTGAGCACATAACATACAAGTAATACATACCTAGTCCTCCTCCAACAAAAATTGGTATGAAAAATGTTATAGCTAATTCTTTGCTTATTAGAGTTTTTATTTCTTTTTTAGTTACACCTATCCTTATCAATGTTGCTATTCTTTCTTCTTCATTATTTATGTCTGACAATACTTTATAATATAAGACAACACCATTTGCTATTACAAACAATAGTCCTATAAAAGACATTGTAAAAAATACTATGCCATAATTTTCTATTTGCAACTTTATAAGCTCTTCTTTATACATTGGTCTATAATATTCTTTTCTTCCTTCCTCATCATATGAATGTTTACCCCAAAGATTTCCTTCTTTCCAAAATGATTCATTTAAGTTATTTTTAATTCTTAAATAATTTACTAAAGAGTAAAAACCTTTATCTCCATTTTTAACATTTATTAAATGAATATTTTCTACTGCTTTTACTGATAACTTATTTTTTAAAAGTTCATAGTCTCTATCATCTAAAACAAAAGCACTTCCTAATTGATGATTTACAAAAGGAACTCCTTTTCTACTTTCAATATTTTCTTTTTCTAAATTAAGAATATAGCTATTTCCTATAACTTTTTCTACACTTCCTACATTTATTATATAATTATTATTTATATTTTCTTTTTCCAATTTTCTTGCCTCTTCAACTTGGCTTTCACTAAGCGTGGCTAAAATAGCTTTTGGATGATTAAATTCCATTTTTTCTTTCACTACATTTATATATTGTGCACTGCTAGGTTTTATATCAATGTTTTCATTCATATGCTTATTATAATTGCTTTCACTTACAACTGTTCTGGCTCCCCAAAATATAAATCCCTCATTCTCCGCTCTAAACATAGGTATATTTAAACACTCTAATATCTTATAATCTTTTATTGTTCCCTTTTCATCTTCTATTATTTTTTCTACTTCTTCTTTTTTTATTTTATTGTAGCCTTCATCTTCAACAAACATAATATCAAATGGATTATTCATATTTATATATTCTCTACTTGATGCATATAAGGAATAACTAAACCCAACAAAGAACATTGCCCCTGCCATTAATAACGAGATCATATATAGAACATTTTTATACCCTAAAAATCTATGGGATAAATTTGAAAGAATAAGAATATTTTTATTATAAGCTCTAGGAAACTTACTAAATATCTCTTTAATCAAAGCAATGCATGTTCCTATTATCATATAGGGACATATTATTGTAAAAATTATAAATAATCCAAGCATATAAGATTTATTTTTAAAGATTTCATTTAAAAGAGTTTTAGGTAAACAATATAATGATATTATAAATAGTACTAAAGCTATTAACCCTATCACTGTATATTTTTTACCTATTTCACTTTTCTTTGAAGACTTTAAAATTTCCATTATAGACATTTTTCTTATATAAATTACATTAAATAAAAGGTTACATAAAAATATTACTAGGAATATTCCTAAACTTAATAAAAAACTCTTATAATTCAATTTGTATGGAATTGATGCTCCATTCAATATTTTATTTAACCCCATATAAAATAATCTTCCAAATATAACACCGCCTAAAATTCCTGTTATTGATGAAGACACCATTATCCCTAAATTTTCTATAAGTATTTGCTTCATTAAATCTTTAGTAGTCATACCTAAAGTTAAATACATTCCAAATTCTTTACCTCTATTTTTTAAGAATGCTATATTAGTGTAAGTTATAAAGACTATTGAAAATATTACAATTCCTATTAACGCAATTTTAATAGTCTCGTATAATGAAGTTTTTCCAATGCTTTGCAAAATGATTGGATTAAACATTAAACTTCCATACATAAATAACATAGCTACAATTAATGCATTAATAAGATAAAAGGAAATATATTTGTTGAAATTATGAATAAAATTTTTACGTATTATAGAAGAAAAAGTCATTATTTATCCCCCCCTATAACACTTTGCACTTCTAATATTTTATCGAAAAAATCTTTTCTATCTCCATTTGATGCTATCTCTATTTCGATTTTACCATCTTTAATAAATATTATTCTTTTACAAAAAGATGCAGCAAAAGGGTCATGAGTTACCATTAAAATGGTACTATTAATATCCTTATTCATGCTACTTATGGTTTCCATTACATTATTAGCTGATTTTGAATCTAGGTTTCCTGTTGGCTCATCTGCAAATATTATAGCCGGTTCATTAATTAAGGCCCTTGCAGCTGCTACTCTTTGTTTTTGGCCACCAGACACATGATATGGATACTTCTTTTTTAAATCTTCTATATTGAAAAATGTCATAAGACTATGAACTTTTTTTTCTATTTTCACAGGCTCCAATTTATCTAATATAAGTGGTAGTGCTATATTTTCTTCCAAATTTAAACTATCTAAAAGATTAAAATCTTGAAATATATATCCAATATTTTTTCTTCTAAACAAAGCTAACTCATCTTTTTTCATTTTACTTATATTTTTGTCCTTTATAATTATTTCTCCTGAAGTTTTATTGTCTACCCCCGAAAGTATATTAAGTAATGTTGTCTTTCCACTACCACTAGGTCCCATTATTCCAACAAATTCTCCATCGTTAATAGTTAAACTTATTCCATCTAATGCTTTTACTTCTTTTACACCTTTGTATGAACTATAAATCTTTGTTAAGTTATTTATCATTAAAATTTCCATTTCTAAACTCCTCACCTATTTTTAAAATTACTTTTACTTTTTCATCTAAAACTTCAAACTAAAAATTTAATTCTTATATGCATAATACTAGTATAAAGGGGAATCCATTTGTCTTAAATGGATTCCCCTTACACAATGTTACATTTCTGCAATGTTTAATTCTAAATAACTTTTTCATCTTTAAACTTAATACTAACTTTAGTACCTTTACCAACATCGGATTGTATATCAACTAAAATTCCAAGTTTCTTAGATATCAATTTTACCATATATAGTCCAATTCCTGTTGAACTTCTTTCTTGTCTTCCATTGTTACCAGTAAAAAATGGATTAAATATCCTTGGTAAATCTTCTTTATTTATACCTACTCCATAATCTTTAACTATTAATTCTACTTCTCTAGCATCTTCTTTTGCATATATCTCTATCCTACTGCTATTTTTAATTTTAGAATACTTTATAGCATTAGCTATTATTTGCTCTAACATATATAAAAACCATTTTTTATCAGTATAAATATAAATATTTTCACTAATATTTACCTTTGGAAACACTCCTTTATATATAAAGTCTCTTTTTTTTAAATTAATTGCATTACTAACTAGTTCTTTAAGATTATAGGGGTTTGTAACATAATCTCGTGAAAAATCTTCTAATCTCAATAAATTTAAACACTCTTCTAAATTTTTTTTAATTGAAGAGTTCTCTTCCTTTATATCCTTAATATATTTTATTTCTTTATTTTCTAATTCACTTTTCTCACAAGCTAAATCAATTACTGTTATTGATGTTTTCATATTATGAATCCATTGAGAAAACAAATAATCTTTACCTTTTATTTTTTCCTTTAACTCATAGATTTCATTAAGATACTCATTATGAATTTCATCAATTACATTTAAAATTTCCTCTTCTTTATAATCAACATTGTTCTTTTTGTAATTAGGACTTTTAGTGCTATCTGCAAGTTTTTGTTTAAATCCACAATACTTAATAATCTCAATAATGAAATAAACTATTATCACTGTTCCACTTAATATTAATGGATATAATATCTCACTATTTTCAAATAATAAAAAGTAGAATACTATTATGAATGTAGTATTTACTATTAGAGCTATTAAATCTCGTCTTTTTAATTTTAAAACCCTAATTATCAACTCCATTAAAGACATATCCTACCCCTCTTTTAGTTACTATAGAATTATTTATACCTAAATCACTTAATTTCTTCTTAACCCTTGTCATATTAACGGTTAAAGTACTATCTTCTATAAAATTACTATCATCCCATAAAGCTTCTAAAAGCTCTTCTCTACTAACTACTTTTTCTATATTTTTTATAAGTATATTTAATATTCTATACTCATTTTTTGTAAGCTCTATAATTTGATTTTTATATTTAAGCTTCATACTATTATTAATTAAGGTTAATTCTCCAACCTCAATTTCTTCCTCGTTATAATCCTTAACCCTTCTTAATAAAGCATTAATTTTAGCAAGTAATATACCTATACTAAAAGGTTTAGTTACATAATCATCCGCTCCAAGTTCCATACCTCTTATCTGTTCGCCTTCATCACTTCTAGCAGAAAGTATTATTACTGGAATTTTATATAACTTTCTAATAAGCTTTAAAAAATAGAAGCCATCAAATTTAGGTAAATTAATATCTAAGATTATCAAGTCTGGATTAATTTTAGTAATATATCCCATGACATCGTCAAAATTTTCAACTGTATCAACATTATAATCGTATACTCTTAAATATTCACTTATATATTTTTTTAATTTTAAATCATCTTCAATTAATAAAATTCTCATTACAATCTCCCATAAAATACTTAATTATTAAATTCTATCACATTTACTCTCTAATATAAATATTATCATATCTATATAAACTATTTTGTAAGCCTCTCTAAAATAATATAATTAATCAAAGTTTTTTTAAGTTTATTAAATACAAAATCCCTCTGAATTCTCAGAGGGATTTTCGTATATTATTAAAATAATTACAATTTCTATTTAAACCAATTCTATAGGGAAACAAGCTCAAATTTAAATTTATTCAATAACTTTAAAATATTTTTATACAAAATATAGTGTTGAATTCCAAGTGCTTCAGAGCATGTCTCACTATTTGGGGTATCCAAGTTTTGGAATGGATAATTTTAAAAGTCAACTTGGAACCCTATATAGGGAAACAAGCTCCAACTTAAATTTATTCAATAACCTTAAAATATTTTCATACAAGATGCAGTGTTAAATTCTAAGTGATTCTGAGCATGTCTCACTATTTTAGGTATCCAAGTTTTGGAATGGATAATTTTAAAAGTCAACTTGGAACCCTATATAGGGTTCCTAATTAAATCTTAAACTTATTCATTTATCAAATGAGAAAACTCAAATTAATATTTTTTCAATAACTAACAGATTATTTTAGTTAAGAGTTAATAGTGAATAGTTGTGGTTATCACTACTCACTTTGCTCCTAGTAATTCTCAATGTATTTTTAACTTTAAGAAACTGATGCACAGTTTCATCAATAATTTTTAATTCTTAATTCTTAACTAACTATATTTGTACTTATTTTTCTCAACCGATAACAAAAATTTGATGTATAAATTTAAGTTATAGATTGCATCCCTATATTTCTATATTAATTTTTATAAAAGTGATTTATCTGGTGTTACTAATATCTTAACGTGCTTCTTCTTATCTGGACCTGTTAATGTACCAAATCCTTCTTTAACAATATCATCCAAGTGAATTTTCTTTGTTATATATCCTTCTGCCTTTATCCTTCCATCATTCATTTGAGCCATAGTTGCTTCAAATTCGTGTCTATAAGCTAATGTACCAACAATTTTTTTCTCTGTGAAAACTAAAACGTTTGGATTGAAATTTAATCCATCTTCCCATATGCTTGTAACTACCATAGTCCCTTCAAATTTTAAGCTATTAACACCTGTATCAAAACCTATTTTTGCTCCTGTAGTTTCAAATGCAGCATCTACTCCTACTCCATTTGTAAGTTTTTTAACTTCTGATGCTATATCAACTTCATTTGGATCTAAAACAAAATCTGCACCCGCTCTTTTAGCATATTCTTGTCTTATTGATTTTCTTTGTAAAACTATAACAAGTTTAGCACCAGCTGCTTTTAAACATTCAATTGTAGCTAGTCCAATAGGTCCTGATCCTAAAACTAATGCTGTATCACCTATTTTAAAATTAGCTACCCTTATAGAATGTAGTGCAACGGCCATCGGTTCAACAAGTGCTGCTTGTTCATAACTCATGCCTTCTGGTATCTTGTGTATAAATTCTTGTGGAAATACAGTATAATCAGCAAATCCACCACCACTTCCACAAAGTCCATGGAATCCTAAAGATGAACATAAATTATATTTTCCTTCTAAACAAGCTGGACATTTTCCACATGCTACTATTGGTTCAACAATTACCCTATCTCCAACTTTTAAATTAGAAACACCTTCACCAATCTCAACTACTTCTCCAGAAATTTCATGTCCTAATACAACAGGTGCAGTAGTGCCACTTAAAGGATGTGGCTGACCTACTGGTATAAAAATCGGTCCTCCTAAATACTCATGTAAATCAGAACCACATATACCACACCACTTAACTTTTATTTTCACACTTCCCTTTACAACTTTAGGTTCTTCTATTTCCTCAACTCTAACGTCATTTTTCTTATACCATAATGCTGCTTTCATAATATTCCTCCTAAATTTTATTAGTTAAACTATTCACAATTAAATAAAGCAATAATTATGCCAACTATTTAAATTCTTTATTTTGTTAATTTTTAAATTAGTCTTTCTTACATATTTTCTACAATAGACTATATATTTAATTATGAGTGCAAAATAAAAAATGTATCAAAATGAAACAAGAGTAATTGTTTCATTTTGATACATATATCTACTTTTCTCATTTTGATACACTTTAAATTTTATAAGCAATATTATATTTCTTTACTTTTCTATAAAGTGTAGATCGTCCTATCTGTAATAAAATTGCCGCTTGAACCATATTCCCATTACTTTGTATTATAGCTTTTTCTATAGCTTCTTTTTCTAATGTTTTAATATCAATTACATTTTCAAATATTTTCTCCTCTTTTTTACATGTATTTTCTACTTCATAAGAAACTAATATATTTTTTTCACTTAAATAAAAGTCACGTTCTACAACATTTCTTAATTCTCTAACATTACCTTCCCAATAGTTATCTTTTAACTTTTCCACATAATCTTTATTAATTTTTTTAACTTCTGTTGCTTTTTTTATAGATAATTTTTTTGTAAAATAATTAACTAACAATCCTATGTCTTCCTTTCGTTGCCTTAACGGTATTGTTTTAATATTCATAACACTTAATCTATAATAAAGATCATTTCTAAAATTTTTTCTATTTACTTCTTTTTTTAATATTCTATTTGTTGCACCTATTACCCTTACATCTAATTGCTTTTCAAAAGTTCCTCCCACTCTAATTATTTTTCCATTATCTAAAACCCTTAAAAGTTTACTCTGCATATCTAGCGGTAATTCACCTATTTCATCTAAAAATATTGTTCCTCCATCTGCCAATTCAAATTTTCCTGCATGCCCTTCTTTAGCTGCTCCCGTAAATGCCCCTTTTTCATAACCAAAAAGTTCACTTTCTACTAATTCTCTTGGTATAGATGCACAATTTACAGCTACAAACGGTTTATTTCTTCTATCACTATAATTATGTATAGATTGCGCTAAAAGTTCTTTTCCTGTTCCACTTTCCCCTTCTATTAATACATTACAATCACTTTTAGCAGATTTTTTCGCTAATAATATCATATTTTTCATATTCTTATTTTCTGTTATTATATCATCAAAGGTATAGCTAGCTTTAAATCCTGCTAGTTTACTGACTAATTTATGTATATGTTTTGTTTCTTTAAAAGTTATTACCATACCAATATTTTTATTATTTACATTCATTGGAACTGCATTAACAATACATTTTATTTTGTTATTTTTTATTTTAAAATCACTCTCAATATTATAAATTTCTTTTTTATCACCTTTTAATAATGCTTTAAAATCAATATTAGTAATTAAACTTTTAATATCTAAATTCATAACATCATCTAAAGTTAAGTTTAATACCTCTAACGCTCTACCATTTATTCTCTTAATATTACTATCTGAATCAATGACTATCATTCCATCTGATATGGAATTAAAGGTTACATTCAAAAGGTTATATGACCTACTTAAAGCAAATTGTTTTTGTATTGATTCTGCTGCAGATGTCACTATTCCTAAAGTGTGTGAATGTGCATTATAATAATTTCCAGACATATTTATACATCCTATTATCTTTTTATCTTCATCGTATATAGGTGATGCAGAGCATGTCCAAGAATGTTGACTTATACCAAAATGTTCTGCTCCTATTGTTTGTATTGGTTTTTTTAAATAAAGAGCAGTTCCTATTGCATTAGTCCCAACCTCTTCTTCACTCCATAATTCCCCTTTTAAAAAAATTAATTCATTTACCCTATCCATTATATCTTCATCACCAATAACCTCAAGTATATAACCATCTTTATCTGCTAAAATCATAGCAAAACTTGACCCTTCAACTATTTTATATACACTTTCCATAACTGGCTTAGCTATTTTTATTAATTCCCTATTTTTATCTATAAGCTCTTTAATATTACTATGCTTATTTTTACCTTTTCCACCCATAGGATTAACATTATATTTTTTACATCTAATCCATGATTCTAATATTTCACTTCTTATTTGTTCATTGATAATATCATTATATATAAAATTTTCCCAAGCATTTTTTATGAATGTTATGTATTTTTCCACTAAAATCTCCCCTCTTTTTCTTTAATAGATATTATGTTCTTAATGTAGCTTTTACCCTATTTTTCTTTAATATTAAATCTATTGCATCAACTATATTATTTACTACAATATCAGCTTGAAAAACAGCTTTAGTAAAACATCCTTCTTTTCCAATTATAGCTATAGACATTATACTGTTTTTAAACATTTCTATGTCATTTTTCCCATTGCCAATTGCTACAGTACTATCGCTACCAAGCTTTTGAACTATTTTCTTTTTATCTTCACATGCATTATCCTTATTAAAAATTTTTACTTTAACAGGAAGTTCCATACATTGCTTTTCTACAGTACCATAAGTATCTGCTGTAACAACAAATATATTAACATCTTTATATGATAATTCTTTGATTTTTTCTTTTACGTCTTCAATTAATACACCATCTTCTGCAATGGTCCCATTAAAATCAAAGACAACATTTTTTATTCCAATACTTTTATAACCTGGTATATCAACTATTATCATTTGTTCAATACTCCTCTCACTTAATATATAATCTTATAAAACTCTCTTCCCTATATGTTTTTAGTTTTTACTATACACATTCATTATACTATCATATAATGAAATAAGCTTTATTTTTAACCTATATCAAAAGTAAAAAGCTTAATTTTACAACTTTATATACTTTTAGCATATTTTCACTGTTTAAAATTTATGCTGTATAATTAAGTGCTATTAAAAAACATATAATATTTATACTTTTTAGGATAAAATATATATTGAATGAATTTTAAATAAAACTCAACTTAAAATCATATGGAGGTTACAACATGTTTTTTCTATTAGGCTTAACGTTATTTACATTTATAATTTTTTTAACATCTTATCTGCTTGATTCAAGAAAGTTAATTAATGGATTATTATTTAATATATTTTTATTTTCAGCTATAATAACATCTATATATGCTGCATTTTCAACACAAAATCGTTTTTTAATTATTATAGCCCTTATTTTTATTTTTTTCTTATTGTTGATTCCTATATTTGGTATTCATGCATTAATAGTAGGCTTATTCATAAATACTAAAATTCTTATAAATCGTGAGGGAAAACGTTTTTCTAATTTATTAACTTTATTTATAGCTATTGGATTAATATTATTCCTTATTGGCTCCTTTATTTTATCAACAAATTTATTTTCTCAAGAAATAAATATTTTCTTAAGTAGTTTTATTATAATTTCATTATATTATTTCTTTGATGTTTTTAATTTTTTGATGATATCATTTCTATATCAATTTAACCATCCAAAATTAAATCAAGATTTTATTATTGTTTTAGGTAGTGGATTAATTGGAGATAAGGTTCCACCTCTATTGGCAAGTCGCATTAATAGAGCAATTGAATTTTATAATAAGCAAAGTATTGTTACAACTCCTCCGAAAATTATTTTTTCTGGCGGACAAGGAAATGATGAAAAAATTTCAGAATCCTTAGCTATGCAAAAATATGCAGTTGAAAAAGGTATTCCATTTGAAGATACAATCTTAGAAGATAAATCAACTACTACCTTTGAAAATATGACATATTCAAAAAACATAATGGATAATTTAAGTAATAAATACAACAGCATATTTACAACAAATAATTTTCATTTATTCCGTGCTGCTCTGTATGCAAAAATGGCTGGTTTAAAAAGCCAAGGAATTGGTTCTAAAACAGCACTTTATTTCTTGCCAAATGCATTAATTAGAGAATATATAGCTATTGTAGTAATGCATAAAAAACGTCATATAATTATTATTTCTTTAATATTAATCTTTAATTTAATGTTAGCTTTAATACAACACTATTTTATTACTCCATATTTGTAATAAAACATAGTAATTTATATATAAAATTCTCCTTTGTATTTTAAGTATTGGTATAAAAACCAACTATTTATCAACCAAAGGAGGATTTTTTATAATATAATTTAAATATATAAAGTTTTTATAAAAATTTATTTTCTTTTAGCCATTCTAATGAACTAATTATTTCATCATATTTGCCAACCTCTAAAGTCCATGTTGCATCTTTAGACGTTTCATTAATTTTGTTTAGGACATCTAAGATAGAAATGTCCCCATTTAAAATTCCATTATGATTATCTTTTATTCCATAATTATTATGTAAATGTACATGACCAATTCTTTTTCCAAGCCCTTTTATCCAATCTTCTAATGGTATTTTAGAACAATAGTTTGCGTGACCTATATCAAGACATACTGAAAATGCAGGATGATTTACTCCATCTATAAGATTTACAATATGCTCATAATCACTATCATATTCATTTTCTATATGTATTTTTATTGAATCATCTTTATTAGATAAAAATTCTTTCCAAAATATTTTAGAATTATATTCCCAAGAGCTCTTAAAGTATACCATTTTATTAAAGCACGTATGAAAAATTATACGTTCTGCACCTATTTCTTTTGCCATCCAATAGGAACTTTCAAACCTTTTCATAGTAGCATCTTTTATTAAACTATCAAAGCTTGCAGGGCATAAATCTAAGAAAGGTCCATGTACTGAAAGTGATGGCTTTTTTATTATTTTATTTAATCTTTCCTTATAGTTTTTCAAACTTTCTTCTTTACAGTCTAATGATTGGCCAATGCCAAACTCTATTATTTCTATACCAATAGGATAATTTTTCAAAACTTTCTCCATATCTTTATCCTCTAAAAGATGTGATAAATATATTTTTTTCATAATGATACTCCTTTGTAAAACTTTATATGCTTTATAATATAAGTTTTTAACGAAATTTTCAATTTATATTTTTCTAAAAACTTAAATTTAACACTAATTTTTAAATTGAAATATTTTAAATAAAAATTAGAGGCGTTATTTCTATATTACACCTCTAAAATTAATTTTATTCTATTCTACGAAGTTAAGTCTTTCTACTATACTTTCTCTACTTACTAATTTATATCCGATAATTGGAATTATCATTATTAATATGGCTATAATTATTATAGCTACTAAAATCGATATTATACATATAGAAATATTTAATCCTCCATAAATCGGTAACATCATTGGTGCTACATATGACACAGCAATTCCTAATGGTATTATGAGTAATGACGATAATACTATATAATATAGACCTTCAAATAATATCATCTTTTTAAGCTGCTTTTTTGTCATACCAATAGATTCAAGCATAGCAAATTCTACTCTTCTTGAAAAAATACCTGTTAGAACTGTATTCATTACATTTATAATTCCTATTAAACCTAAAATTCCTGAAATAATAGCTCCAATTGCTAAAAATGTTACTTTAATACTTTTTAGACCTTCTATAAAAAAGTTTTTGGAACTTAATTTTAAAGAAATATTGCCAGATTCAATAATAAGTTTTGATATAACTTTGTCTGCATTTTTTAAATCAGTTCCATCTTTTAATTTAATATTAAGACAATCTACATAATTTTTATAATTGGGAAATATTTCTTTAAATGCATTTTCTTCTATATTTAAAAATTCTAAATTATTTGATGCAAATTCACCATCTTGATGTGAAACAACAGCCATAACTTTAAAATCTTTTTTAACTTCTTTAAAAATTCCATTTTCATCTCGTATTTGAAAAGTTAAAGGTAAAACATCTCCAGCTTTTACAGAATTATCTTTTTCTGATGTAGGATAAAAGATAATATAATTTCCCTTTTTAAATTTTTCCTTATCTATAGTTCCATCAATTAACTTTAATGTTTCTACTTCTTTATCTACAATATCAGCTTTTAAAGCTCTAACACTTGTATATATTGTATTTTCCTCTCTTTGATCAATAGAAAAACCTGTATATTTTTTATTAGGGTCACCATAACCTTGCAGTTCTTTTTTAAAATTTTCATCAATTTTAATTTTACTCCAAAACATAATTATTGTTCCATCCTGTTCCGGTGTAATTCCACTGTAATAAGGTGTTACATTTTCTACTATATCTAACTCTTTAATTTTCTCTATAAATTCTTCTGTTATAGGTTCATATCCTTTTCCTGACTGAATACCATTATATACAAGATTTTTAATTGAAATATCTGATGTCATTTGAGCATTTGCATGCTTTTTAGGGTCTAACCCCATAGTTGCATTTACAGTGAATATAACAGTTAAGGCACTTAATGAAATTGAGATTATAGATAGTATAACTCTTTTCTTATTTTTTATAATATTGCTCCATGCCATCTTGTGAATTTTAGCTCCATAGGCACCCTTTTTAACCTTTTTCTTTGATTTATTATCAGAAATTACATATCTAACTGCTTCAATCGGTGAAACTTTCCCTGCCACTCTTGCTGGCTTATTACAACTTATTAAAACAGTTATTAATGAAAAAATTGTTGATATTAAAAACATACTTAAGCTATGGGAAACCACAGTTATATTACCAAATATAGTAAATTTAAGTGCCATAGGAACAATAATTATTGACACAATATATCCTAAAATAAGTCCTATTGGTATACCTATAATAGAAAGTTTAATTGCCTGTTTTAGTATTATTTTTTTTAGTTGTTTTGATGTAGTTCCAATTGTTTTTAAAAGACCATAAAATCTAATATCTCTAGCTACAGATATATGAAAAATATTATATATTATTAAATATCCAGTAATCATAACTATTAATAATCCAACACTTATAGCTATGACTTGTTCCATGTTGTCTGATTGAAACACTCCATTTTCTTCTTTATCATATTTAGGGTTTGCTTTATAACTTAACGCTCCTATTTTTTGTCCTATCTTTTGTATTTCATCTTTAGCTGTCTTAAATGAAGATTCATCATTTAAATTTTTAAGAGTAATAAAGGCTACCTTAGTATTTTTTTTATCTATTATCTCACTATTATACTTTTCTATAAATTCATTACTCACAAAAATTTTTGTTTGATTTGAACCCCTTGGTACTAAAGACTCATAATAACCACTTAAAACACACTCTATAGTCTTAACTTCACCGTTAATTTCAACATCTAAATTTATTTTTTTCCCAACTTTTTTCTCTACCTCTAAAACTTCTAATATCCAAGTTGGAACAAAAACTTCCTCTGGTTTTTTAGGGTAAGACCCTTCTATAGGAACTACAGCCATCATATCAAATGCAATTTTATTTTTCACCGACTCTAAAGCTATATTTTCATTTAATAATTCTTTATTTTTAACCCCTTCAACACTAGCTAATTGAATAATTCCTACCTTATCAACATTATCTACTGAATTTAACTTTTTTTCACTTTCTTGGTTTATGTTAAGATATCCATCACAATTAACATTATAATTAGAAACTATATCATAAATCTTGTTAGTTTTATAAAATGTTATACCTCCTGATATAGTAATTGTTATTAATATGGTAGTTAATATTATTGCAAGTATTGCACACATATTTCTCATTTTATTAGCTTTTAAACTTTTTTTGCTTAATTTATTAACAGAATTTCTATTATTATTTTGCAACATAATTTCTACCCCCTATTCACAACAATTTTTCCATCTTCAATTCTAATTATTCTATCTGCCATCTGTGCTATTTGCTCATTGTGAGTAATCATGATTATAGTTTGATTAAACTTATTGCTTGTAAATTTCAAAAGTCCTAGTACTTCTTGCTCTGTTTTAGAGTCTAAATTTCCTGTTGGTTCATCTGCTAGTATAATAGATGGTTTAGTTACTAAAGATCTAGCAATAGCTACCCTTTGTTGTTGACCACCTGAAAGATTGTTAGGGAGCCTGTTAGTTTTATCTGTTAATCCTAAAGTTTCTATTATTTCATCAACATATTTAGAATCAACTTTTTCTCCATCAAGTTCTATTGGTAATACTATATTTTCATATACATTTAAAATTGGAACAAGGTTATAATTTTGAAATATAAACCCTATATTTCTACGTCTAAAAATTGTAAGTTCATCATCATTCATTGAAAATATTTCTTTATTATCAATAACAACTTTACCTTTACTGGCCCTATCTAATCCCCCTATTAAATGCAATAATGTACTCTTTCCAGAGCCTGATGTTCCTACTATGGCAACAAACTCCCCCTTATCTATCTCTAAACTAACACCATCTAAGGCTTTAACTAAATTTTCATCTTTACCATAATACTTTTTTAAATTTTCTACTTTTAATATACCCATCTCTTTTATCTCCTCTCAAATACCTGTTAGCACTATAATATCACTACTATATTGCTACAGACCTCACAGAATTGAGATATTCTAAAGTCTAAAAGTAACAGTTTAGTGATATTCATATTTATACACTTTTTAATTTTCAATTTTAAGATTGTTACTTTTTTAAGTTAATAAATTTGTGATTTGTTTTGAATGTCTATACAAAAAAATAAAAAGCAGCATAATAAAAATGTTGCTACTTTTAATTCTTTAAAAATATTGAGAAAGTACTACCCTTACCTTTTTTAGAATTTACTTTAATATATCCACCTTGTTTTGTGATTATTTCATTTGCTAAATATAATCCGATTCCTACACCTTCAAATTCAGTTACTTCCTTACCTCTATAAAATCTTTTAAATATATTATTTATATCTTGATTTTCTATACCAATACCTGTATCTGTAATATCTATTTTGGTAAATAGTTGCCATTCATCTACTATAATCTGAATTTCCCCTCCATTTTCAGTATATTTAACTGCATTTTCAATAATATTAAATATTGCTTCGCTGGTCCATTTTTTATCATGACATAACTTCAACTTTTGTGGACAGCTAACTGTAAGTTTTATATCTTTATTTTCTGCCTTTAAATAAATTCCTTTTAAAGAAATTGCTATAGTATCCATTAAAAAAGTATTTTTATTATTAAGCGCAATTATATTACTTTCAAGTCTAGACATTTTAATTAAGGCTTGTACTAACCATTGAAGCTTTGAAACTTGATTTCTCATATTACTTAAAAATAGTTTTTCATTATTTTCATCTAATTCTCTTTCAATTAATGTATCATTGTACATACATATATTAGCTATTGGAGTTTTTATTTGATGTGAAATATCTGAAATTAAAGATTTGATACTATCTCTTTCCATAAAATATTTTTTTCTATCAGTTTCTATTATATCAACAAGTTTTTTTAATTTATTTTCAAGTTTTGAAAGTAAAGTTTCCTTATCTGTATCAAAAACAATATTTTCTTCATTACATATAATTTTATCAATAATATCACTCATTCTATTAGAAAAGTTTAAAACCTTACTCCTTAATAAATATACAAATCCTGTAATAAGTATGAAAATAATAAATATAAATATACTGTTCATAATAAAAATATAATTTAATAATTCATTTAAATCTATGTTTACCTTTAATGCATTTTTAAATTTATATTTAGCACCTAAAAGGAAAACACCACTTATAATTAAAATAATCATAATAAATACTTTGTATAAATTATCTAATAAAAGTACTTTTACGCTTTTCAATTCACTTCACCACCCCAACAATATCCTACACCATAAATAGTTTTAATATATTTGGGCTTTGATGGATTATCTTCTATTTTTCTTCTAAGTCTATTAATATTTACTGTTAATGCATGTTCTTCTATATATCTATCATCTTCCCATATGGATTCTAATAATGTTTGCCTTGTTAAAATTTCGCCTTTAGATGTTACTAATTTTTTTAAAATTTTATATTCTGTTGGTGGCAAATCTATTGTTTCCCCATTTTTATATATAGTCATATTATCAAAGTCAAATTCAAATTCTCCACTTTTTAATATATCTAAAATAATACTTTTGCTTTTGCCATACCTTCTTAAAACTGCTAAAACTCTTTCCCTTAATATATTTAAACTAAAAGGTTTTGTAATATAATCATCGCCGCCAATTTTTAATCCTGTTATAACATCTAATTCCATATCACAAGCAGTAAGAAATATAATAGGATTAGAATAGGTTTTTCTTATCTCTTTACAAAATTCAAATCCGCTTCCATCTGGTAAGTTAACATCTAATATAATAATATCCATATCTTCTTTATATAAAATAACCTTAGCTTCTTCTAAAGTAAAGGCTGGAAATATGTCAAATCCATCCATTTTAAAATTAAAACTAATTCCATTGTTTAAAATCACATCATCTTCTACTATCAATATTTTATACAAATTTCATACCCCCACCATACCTTTCTTTAACATTATATTTTATCACTGTATATTTAAATGAATTGAATAGATTTTAATTTACTTAATGTATAATAAACTATTTTTATTCAACACCTTTAATCTCCGACTTTAATTTACTGAAATATTCATCCATAAATTTTAGTCTTTCTTTACCTATTTCTATTGCTTTCTTTGTGTACAATTTATTAGGAATTTTTTTAAATTTTACTTCATATTCAATAAAAGGTGTATGTTTAGAAACATCTTTTAATCTTCCATTTTCAACAGTATTAATTTTAAAATAATCATCTATTGATTCATCTACTATTAATCTTTGACCAAATTGCCCTGCTAACATAAAAGTACGAGCTATTCCACTTGCTCCAATAACATCAAGTTTATCTGCATCAAAAAGTATTTTAGCCTCTATTGTTTTTGGCTCATTTCCTGTTCTAAACCTGTGTGTAACAATACAATGCTTTATTTTTTCTATTTTTTCTTTCTCATAATTTAGATCTATTAATATATTTTCTGCAATTTCACTACCTAAAATAGCATGATCCAAATTATGTGCTGAACAAGTTAATTTATTTTGAACAATTTCTATAATTTTTTTATATTTCATATCTTCATTCATATATACTACCCCCATATATAAAACATTTATTTTCCATATGTTTTAATTATAGAATGAAACCAAAAATAAAAAAATACTTCTTTATAATTCTAGTGTATGTTTTTCAACATTATTTCTTCTAATGGCTCATAAACCAACTTTTCATTAACCCTTTTACTTTCCATAATTACTATAGAACGTATAGGAATTTCTATAGATTCAAATTTGTTTGGTTTTATTTTATTATCAATAATTATTTGTCTTCCAATTGTAATATGAGGGGTATATTTTCTATCATCAACTTTAAATTTATTATCCACTAATAATTTTTTTAACTCCCTTTGTAATTCTATAAGTTCTTCATTTTTTTTAATTCCAAGCCAAATTATTTCTTTATTTCCTCTTTTAAATGAACCAATATCAGATGTAACAAGGTTTATTGGACCTTTTTGTAATCTATGTAATATACTAATTAATACTTTCAAATTTTTTTCATCAACTTCTCCTATAAATTCAAGTGTTAGGTGAAGATTATCTTTATCTGTAAATTTTCCTTTAATTGAATTACTAGCTACTAAATTTTTATACTCTAATAATTTATCTTTTGTTTTTTCATAAAATGTAATTGCAAAAAATACTCTCATTATTTTCACTACTTTCTCTTATTTATGTACTTTAGTATAATTTTAGTTTAAAATTATTTCTTTATACATTTTTATAAACTAAAAGCCATCTTAATTTTATCTTTAAGACAGCTTCTAATTTATTATTTATATTTTATCTACCCTACTAATTCCCATGGTGTTTCCCATGAGTTACTTACTTTTGTATCTGGCAAATTTCCCTTTGTCCACCATTTTGCTTTATATACTTTTCCATTATAAGTTACTTTATCTCCTGCTATATATTCCTTATCAGAATTATATAATGGTGCATCTTCTGATGTTTCTCCATCTTCTCCTGGTTTTTCATCTGGTTTTTCATCTGGTTTTTCTCCTGGAGTCTCTACATCTTTAATTAATTTCCATGGTGTTTCCCATGAATTACTTACTTTTGCATCTGGCAAGTCTCCCTTTGTCCACCATTTTGCTTCATAAATCTTTCCTTTATAACTTACTTGCTCTCCTGCTACATATGCTCTATCTGTTTTATATGCAGAAACTCCATCTACTTCACCACCATCACCTGGATCTTCTGTATCTGGTTTTTCTATTACTTCTGTTCCATCATTTGAATCATATTTTGAAAGTATTTTACCAAACTCAAACTTTTCTTGTAATATAGAACTATCATTTATAGAAACATAATTAGTCTTTCCTTGAGAATTTTGGAAATCCCTATTTACAGACCACATACCTATAAGTCTCATTCCTACAGTTTTACCAAAATTCAAAACTTCCTTTGCTTCATTTTGATCAACTATATTTCCACTATAATCTAAACCATTCATAGGAGTAACTCCTATCATTTTCCAAATATCTGCATCACTTTTCTTTATATTAGCTTGAGCATATATATTTTTTAATTGTTTATGAACGCTTTTAGCTGAATCTATAACTAAATCTCCCATAGTTCCGTCTGGTACTTTGCTACCAAAACACATAGTCATTACATTTACACCGCTTAAGTCTACGCCATGTTTAACTGCACTTTTTACTACGTCTACTCCATTAGTCATTCCTGAAGGTAACACTGGCAGTGTATACCATACTTCAAGAGGATAATTTTCAGCTTTAAGTTCTTTTTGAAGTAATGCAAGCGCTTCTGAACGCCTTTCTATAGAATCAAAATCTGCTGTCCATGCCCCTTCAATATCAAAATCTACATGTGTTAATCCATAATCCTTAATAATTTTTTTATAGGTATCCTTTAATTTATTAACATCTTTAATTGATGATGCTAATGGTACATTAGCTTCTCCACCAAAAGAAACCATTACATCTCCGCCCATTTGCCTTAAACCTTGAATTTCTTTTAACAAACTACCGCCTTGATAATCTGTAGGACCTTCCTCCATATCATAATATGTTCCCCAAGATGGTTGTCCATTTTTATCAACTACAAAACCTAATATAAAGTGTTTTGTTCCTGTTGCTTTTGCATAATCAGTAAGAGAAAATACAGGATACGAACAAGCATCTACATATGGAGCAAATACAGTAGAACCCCATGATTCTTGACCAATTCCAATATTAGTAGATATTTTTGTTTGTATATTTTTAGTGCTTATCTCCTTAGCCTGAACTGTAGTACCTTCCATTAAAATTGGACTAGCAGCTCCTAATATTACTACTACAGATAACATAATTGCAGCAAGTTTTTGTGATTTCATAATATACCTCCTAAAAATAAATTAACATTTCTTAATTTTCCTAATATTTTATACTTTGTTCTACAATAATGAATTCGTTATCATTTATAAAAACTTTAATATTTTTTATAGTTGTTTTAAAATTTCAATTGAAATATAAGTATTTATTTGGTTTCTCTATCAAAATATATATAATATTACATATATTTTTATACATACTAAAAAACTGCATTAATCTAGAATTCAAATCCTATTTTAATACAGTTTTTATCCAATTTATTATTTACTTAAAATCATATTCTTTTTAACTTTTCCGTATCCAACAAAGCTTAGAACTATCATCGGTATAACAAAGAATATATACATTATAAATAGAACACCACCAACACAATACAGTATTGCACCTGTCAATGCAAACCCAGATTTATTTAAAAATGCACCTAGTGTATTAAATATTGTAGCTAAAACTATACATATCATATGTGGTGTAACTAATGCCGTTGCAATTGCACCACCTACAGCTTCAGTTCCTGACCCTGCTCCAAATATTGTTCCACCAAAATAACTTACTAAATAAATTGAATATATAATACCTAATACTGCTGATATAACTAATGCTTTACTTTTTTTCATTACTTAATTAACCTCCATTATTAGCTTTATTTTGAATTAAATATAACTTTCTCTAATGCACTTATTTGAATTAAATCCCCATTTTTAATTTCAAGTGTTATACTAGGAACTCCAAACTCTCCTGAATGAGATAATATTTCATTAGTTATTGGAAGCCCCTTTCTATAAACTATAAAATTCCCTTGTCCCTTAGCTGATGATGCAACATATCTACCTTCTTTAATATCAAGACCAACTTCCCATATTCCTGTAGTTAACTCCTGTAATAACTCAGTATTTGCTGGAGTAAATTTAACATTTTTAATTCCACCTATATCTATTTTTTCGCCATCCTTAATATCAACAGTCACTTTTGTAACCCCAAAATTTTCATCCCCTAAAATTTCATTAACTACTGGAATATTATCCTTATCATAAATAACAAAATTTCCACTTGAATCACTAGTACATACATATCTTCCTTTAGGTATGTCTTGTCCTACTATAAAATTTCCCGTTTCTAATACTGTTTCTACTGCTGTTGAGTTATCTCTGGTTTTAGTTTTATCTTCTACTACTTTTTCCTCTGATTTCTTTTTATCAGTTTCAACGCTATTTTTCTCTTTAACAGTTTTGCTATTGTTATTAAGTGGATTCGCTAAGATTAAAATGAAAATAATTGCTACAGTCCAAAACCACCATCTTTTATAAATTTTCTTTTTAACTTTTCCTTTGTTCATATTACATCACCCCAAAAAATAAATCTGTCACATAATTTATTGCGACAGATTCATTATAAAACTTATATTATTTTATTTGGTGTGCTGTAAGCATACAAAAAGAGTAAAAAAATATTTTTTAATTTAAATATTTAAAAGTGCTCCTGTTATAATTATAATTATAAATGTATATAATACATACCCTAAAATTCTTATATAAATTTTCAAATTATTTATTATAGGTATGTGTTTTCTTATATTTAAAAAATTTGTATATAACATTGTTAATACTATAAACATGAAAAACATCATTGCATCTTCAGAAATATTTTTTGAAGTAGGAAATATAATTACCACTATAAGCATTAAAAATATATACCAAATACATGCTATAATGCTTTTCCAAGTTTGGCCACTTCTAAACCCTGGAATAGCCTTATAAAAATTTTTTAAAGTCATATTATCCGGTTTATATTTATAATTTTCTATCTTCTTATCAAAAATTTTTCCAAATACATCAACCTTTTCCTTTAAGTCTAAAGGTTCTATTTCTGATAATCCCATATTGGACGAATTTACTCTACAGATAAAATCTTCTTTATATGCATTTAGTTTTAATTTTAATTCTTCTTGTAATTCTCTAACGGATTGATACCTATCATTCGGTAAAAATTTTGTACACTTTTCTATTACTTCTTTTAAAATTCCATCATTTTTTTTATTTTTAGGATAATCCTTTGTTGTCATAAAATTCATTAATATTCCTATAGAATATATATCACTCCTACAATCTGTTTGTGAAAATCCAAATTGTTCTGGTGGTGCGTACTCATGTGTACCCATAATAACTGTATCATGATTTTCCTCTATTTTATAAGTCCTGGACACATCATAATCTATTAATTTCAAAACATCATCATTACTTATAATAATATTAGATGGCTTTATATCTCTGTGAATTATAGGTTTTTTTAAACTATGAAGTTTTTCTAGTATATTACAAAGACAAATTATATATTCAATAGTTTTAATTTCACTTAAAGGCCCACTAATATTTTCTAAAGTTTTTTCTAATGTAGAACCATTTATAAACTCTTCTATCAATATTAATTTACCACTATATTCTAAAACCTCATAAATATATGGTGTATATATACTCCTAATATTTTGTATTTCTTTATAAACCTCTATATCATAATTAATAAGAATTTTTTTTACATAAATAACACTTGTCTCAACATGTTGCACTAAAAAAATCTTACTTTTCTTATTTTCACTAAGCTTAGTTAATACTTTATAATTTGATAATTTATATTCTACATATTCTTTAAGTAAATCTTCCATTAAAACTCCCCTTTAATCATTGCTTTTCTCCAATGAAAATTATATCATACTGGTATAATTATGATAATCATACCAGCGAATTTTAAGGAGGATTGTACTTATGAAAGATAAAAAAACTTCTGAACTTTTAGATATATTAAATTCAATAGATGATACAACCAAATTAAATACATACATAAATGAAACTAAAACTGCTTTTAACAACTTAGATTTTTGCACTTATTTTGAAAATATTCTACATGAAAAAAAACTTAAAAAGAGTAAAATCATAGATGACTCTAATCTTGATAGAACTTATGCTTATCAAATTTTAAGCGGAAAGAAAAAACCTAGCCGTGATAAAATTTTACAACTTTGTATTGCTGCTAAATTAAGTCTTGAAGAAATACAAAGAATTTTAACCCTTGGAAACGTAGGACAATTATATGCAAAAGATTCAAGAGATTCAGCTATAATTTTTGCAATAAAAAAGAAGCTAAATGTAACTACTACTAATCATTTATTAAGCGATTTAAATTTTGATTTATTAGGCGATTGTTAAAATAAAAAACTTCCAACACATTAACCTAGATTACAATGTTGGAAGTTTTTTATTTTAACATATTATTCATACATAAATTAATATTGACTTTGCGTAAAGTTGCCCAATTTTTATCACAAGTATTAAATTAATTTATTGTATACATTCATATCTGTTTGTTTCGTCATGAACTTTTTTATCTTTGGAACAATTCTAGTAAAATGCTCTGATTTCAAATGCTCATCCAAAGCCTTTCTACTTTCCCACTCTTCAATCATCGTAATAATTGTAGGATCATTTTCATCTTGATACAATTCATACTTTATACATCCTTCTTCTTTCCTTGTTAATCCTACTAGTTCTTTGTAAAGCTGAATAACTTCAGTAAGTTTATTCTCTTTAGCAACATTTCTAGCAACTACCTTTATCATTTAAATCCCTACCTTTTAATTTTTTATAATTGAATTATCAATTATCTAACAAAGTTTGTAAGTATTTTATTTTCCCTTTCCGGTTCTTTAATTGTTTTTTTGCCATTTTCAACTGTTTTCATAAGCCAAGCCATATTTTTTCCAAGAACTCTCATTATTTGTTTTCCTTCTTCATCTTTTGAAACTTCACCTGGCATTGCTCCATGTATTACATTCCAGTAATTTGTACTTGGCATAAGCATTTCCGCATAATTAATATAATTATTTAGTTGATTAAAAGTAGCAACTCCTCCTGATCTTCTAACAGCAACTACAGATGCTCCTACCTTATGTCTTAAAGCCCCATCATTTGCAACATAGAATGCTCTATCCAAAAATGATTTCATAGTTCCAGCTATACCTGAGTAATGTACCGGTGAACCTAATATTATTCCATCTGCCTCTTTCATCTTTTGTATAAATTCATTTACTTCATCATTATCAATTATACATTTCCCATTTTTATTTTTTGCGCAAGCATTACAAGCAAGACATCCTCTTATTATTTTATTACCTACATGAACAATTTCAACTTCTATTCCTTCATTTTCAAGCTCTTCTGCAACCATCCTTATAGCATTATATGTGTTTCCTTCCTTCTTAGGACTTCCGTTAAATGCAACAACCTTCATAAAATTACCTCCTGTAAAATTAAGTTTTCTATTTTTTACTTCTGATTTATTTTAATATCTAATAATTTTTTATAATGTATATAATTTATTCATGTCCTTGTATATTAAATTGATTAATAAAATACTAACTTAGTTAGCATTCACTAAACAATTTATTTACCATCTATCATAATGTATTCTTGTTTCATCAAATCTATTTACTGCTTCTTTATTTTCGTTTGGATATCCAATTGGGATTATTGATAATGGAGTTACATTAGCTGGTAAATTTAAAATTCTTCTTAAACCATTCACTCTATCTTCCATAGGATAAACCCCTAACCATACAGCGCCCAATCCTTTATCTTCAACGGCTAATAATATATTTTCTGTCGCAGCACAGCAATCCTGCACCCAATATCCTTTAAATACTTCCTTTGATTCATCACCACAAACTACAATTGCCACATCTGCATTTAATAACATTTTCGAATAAGGATGAATATCAGTAATTTTTCTCATAATTTCCTTATCTCTTAAGACTATAAATTCCCAAGGTTGCTCATTTCCAGCAGAAGGTGCTTGCATTGCTGCCCTTAACAATTCTTCAATAATCTCATCTTCTATCTTTATGTCTTTATACTTTCTTATACTTTTTCTTTTTAATATTGCATCCATATATATTCCTCCTAATTGTTTTTGGTTAAAAGTTATGCTATCATTATAAAAAATCAGTTTATATATAACAAGTACGCACTATTTTGTACCATAGTACCTAAAAAGGTACTATAGAAAGGATGATTTATATGACTTCTAGTTGTAACACTATAGAATTCAAAAATAGAAATTATACATGTACCTTTGAAATTACAGTAGATTTAATCGGTGGAAAATGGAAACCAATTATAATTTGGCATTTAGGTACTAAAGGAATTTTACGATTTAATGAATTAAAAAAATTGCTTCCTAACACCACTCAAAAAATGCTAACTCAGCAACTAAGAGAACTAGAATCTGATAATTTAATTAACCGAAAAGTTTATCCTCAAGTTCCTCCAAAAGTAGAATATTCCCTAACAAATTTAGGTGAAAGTTTAATGCCTATTCTTAAAATGATGTGTACTTGGGGCGATGAATACTATAAATCAAATACTTAATATTTCCATGTTCTATTTCTTTATAGTATGCATAAAATCCTTTTTATACGTATTTAATAACTATTTCTTTATAACTAAAGCACTCTAGAAAATAATATTTCCAAAGTGCTTTAATTATTATATATTTATTTATTTTTATTAATATAACTTTCTATTTTATACTGTGGGTATTGTTGTTTTTTATATCTAATAGCATTATTAGGACAACTATGTATACATCTAGTGCACATCATACACTTATTTTTAAATTTAACAACTTTATTTTTAATAATTATATTATTTTGTGGACATTGTTTAGCACATAATCCACATCCATTACACATATCACTTGTTGAAAAACTTTTGCCCATAAACTTAGCCATAATAGAAAATACTTCTGCTAAAATATCCTTTGAAACTATGCTCTTATTATCATTTATCTTTTCTATATTGTTATTTTCTATATTTTTAACTAAAACGTCTATTTGACTTTCCACATTTGTAAACATAACCTCAATTTCTTCTTCTGTATTCCTTTTATATTTACCAAAATAAAAATTTTTAGGCATAACATATGTTTCTTTTCCTATAACTTCATATCCCTTTTTTTCTAATTTTGATGCTAATGAATCTACACCATTAGCATTTATTAAACCAGCCGATGTTGAATAAACTATAGCTTTTGTCTTATTTATAGTATTAGGCACATTTCTTAATAACCACTTTATTAATTTTTCTGGAACATTTCCAGCATAAATAGGTCCTCCAATAACAATTAAATCTATGTCATCATTAAAACTTATTTTTTCTTCTATACTATTAGCTTTAACATTAAATCCTATATCCTCTAATTTTGATTTTAACCTATCTGCTATGTATTTTGTATTACCACTACCTGAAAAGTACATTATCGAAATTTTCATATCTTATCCTCCTGAAAATTTATATATTAATATAAGTGCAATGCATTATTTTTTATATAAATTATTTTTCATTTGTTTTAAAGCTTTTAACGTAATTAAAAGGTCCTCTTCTCTTATATTTTTTATCATATCCTTAAAAATATCTTCTAAAACTTTGCTAATTTCAATAAATTCATTAAAAAAAGTGTCTTTTAATATTATATTCTTCTTTCTTTTATCGTCATTATCTTGAATAATATCTATAAATCCATTTTCACTAAGTTTCATTAAATTTCTGCTTATATTCCCCTTATTAATTCCCATATTTTCAGCAAGCAATTCTTGACTTATCGGTATATTATCTTTTAATTTCATTAAATTCATTATGGTAAGCATTTGCCCTTGACCTAATTTATTTTCTTTAACACCTTCATCCATTCGTGTTTTAGTTTCTTTTGAAATAAAATAAATTAAATCGCCTATTTCTCTATAATCGTTCATATCATTTTCTCCTTTGTAGATTTATTATAAAGCATTTTAGTTGTGCACGCAACTAAAAATTATTGTAAAATTTCTATTTTATGAATTGTACACTATCCCTTCATTATATTTAACTTAACTACATAAATATTTTTTAATATTTATATAATAACAAGCTCACAAGAAAAACTTATGAGCTTAAAAATTTAAATTAAATTAATATTATTTTTAAATTAATTATCTATATAATTGTTTAAATATTTTAACTTATAAAGATTTATTCTCATAAATCTTTTTTAATCTTTCAATTTCTCTTTTATTTCTATCAACCAGTTCTCCTGTAAAGACATTATATTCATTCTGTATAATTGATATCTCCTGTTGCAAAACTTCTATAGCCTTATCATATTTTTTTAGTGTTTCATATATTTTAGCCATAAATTCAAGTGGATCCACAATACGAGGTTTTTCTTGTAATTCCATAGATTTTGCATAGTCTTTAAGTGCTTTATCATACTCTCCTAATCTCATCATACGATCTCCTCGTGAAACATAAGCTCTCCAATCTCCTTGGAATTCACTCACTCCCTTATTCCACAATCTTAAAGCATTTTCTATATTCCCCTGTTGTAACTCAATATCACCTTCATACATAAAATCTAAACAGGTATGATTTAATTGCTTTACATGCTCTAATACTTTTTTAGCTTTCTTATAATAACCATCTCTAATTAATTGATCTAAATAATACAAATATCCACTCCAATATTTAGGGTGATTTTGTGTAAACTCCTCATAGTACTTAATTAAATCATCATGTCTATTATAATATTCATCTCCAAATACACCTTTTTCTGCATGAATAAGTGCAGTATGATAGTTCTTTTCATATGGTTTATATTTTAAAGCCTTTTTTATATAATTCGATGCCTTTTTACTATCACTTTCAGCTCTATGATTATAAAGCTCCCCTAAAAGATAGTATGCTTTAGCATTTTTAGGTTCGCTATTAATAATTCCTTCAAGGAAATTAACAGCATAATTAAAAACCTCTTCACTTATTATTCTTTCATTATATAACATGTTCTCTATTCTTTTCATTTGAGCGTCATATGGTATAACAAAAAGCTCATCTATAGTAATCCCAAAATAAACTGAAATCATAGGAAGCAATTGAATATCTGGTGCTGTAATATTATTTTCCCATTTAGAAACAGCTTGATATGAAATTCCTAAATGATTTGCTAATTCTTCCTGAGTAACACCTTTTTCTATACGTAAATTTTTTATCTGTTTTCCAATTTCAATAACCATAAAATTCTCCTCCACCTATACCTATAATTAGTTAATTCATGAATTAATTTAATTATAGATTCTTGCAATCTTATATACAATAACTTGTATTTTTACATAACTAACCTATAAGTTGATAAAAATTTTTCTTGTAGTTTACCCTTTATAATTATTTTTAAACAGATACAATACAATGAATAAGATTTATATTTTTTCAGTTAATTTGAAATAACTTATAATCTACTACTCTAATTTATCTATTTATAAATTAAACACCTACACTAACTGTTTCTGGCAGAGTACTTCCTCCATCTATAACAACCTGTGTTCCTGTAATATAGGATGACTCATCTGACCCTAAGAATGCAGCAAGTTCTCCAACCTCTTCTGGTTTTGCCAATCTTTTTAACGGTACAGCATTTTCTATTCCTTTAGTCACTTCTTCTGGATTTTCCCCATTTGATTGCTTTGCAATACTCTTTGCCATTGGTGTTTCTACATAACCTGGACAAATAGCATTAACTGTTATGTTATGTTTAGCCACCTCTATTGCTAAAGACTTAGTAAAACCAACTAATGCCGCTTTTGTAGTAGCATAAGCAGTTTCACCTGCATCTGCTACCATATCCCCTGTAACTGATGACATTATAATTATTTTTCCATATTTTTCTTTAATCATTAAAGGTAAAACCGCTTTTGTGACATTCCATACTCCCTTTATATTTACATCAATATGAAAATCTCTATCATCATCTGTCATTTCTAAAAAGTTTCCTAATTTACAAACTCCTGCATTATTTACTAATATATCTATCTTACCAAACTTACTAACAGCATTTTTTACTGCATTTTCTACTTCTTCTTTATTAGCTACATCCGCTTTAACTGCTAAAGCCTCAAATCCTTTTTTATTTAATTCATCTGCTAAGCTATCAACATATGAGGATCTCGCCAATAGTACAACTTTTGCTCCATACTTTGCATAAGTTTTAGCAATGCCTTCTCCAATTCCCTTAGATGCTCCTGTTATAAGTGCAACTTTACCTTCTAATTTTCCCATAACTCTCCTCCTAATAAACCTATGATTTTTACATCAATTATAATATACATTATATTCCATAAAATAACGAAACACTTTTCTATTTAAATTAAATCTATATTAGTATTTATTTGTACTCTTTGTTATACTTATAATGAAATAAATTCCAATTTCAGTTTAAATAATAAAATTCATGCTCTTTTTTATGGTTTAATTTTTAACTTATATATGGAAATATATTAAATATATCTGTCATTATACTGTAACCTTTTGAATTTATAATATAGTAAGTTATGAAAATCCAATTAATGGGTATATTTAAAAACATAAAACTTTTTAATGTTTAATATAAATAATAAGTTTTTTAGGAGGATTTAAAATGGATTTAAAAAATAATGAAAATGATAACAAACCTTTAGAAGAGGATATGCAACTATCTAATGACGCATCTTTAGATGAGTTTACAGAATCTGATGATACTATTGAAACTATAGCTACTAATAATGAAAACTCTGAAGAATTACAAGGTGAAGAACTTCAACTTAATAATAACGCTTTTACCGATTCAATTACTTTTAAAGATGCATTACAAAGTCAACTTATAGATGTACTTATAACTGCTAGTATATCTATATTAGGAACCATTGTTATAGACTTTATTCTAAGAATTTTTAAATTTTATATAAGCGACAAATTTTTATTTATAGTTATATTGTTTATTCCTGCACTTATATTATATAATGTATTAATGACAACAATGAAAAACAAAATGACACTTGGTCAAAAGCTATCAAACATACGTTTAACAAAAAATAAAAATTAGGAGCGATTTACTTGAGAAAAAGAAAAGAGTATGAATTTTTAATAGAAACAACTGAGTTTCCTGGAAAAGGCATAGCTTTTTATGAAGGCGAAAAAGTTGCTATAAAAAACACATTACCAGGACAAAAGGTAAAGGCTAGAGTTACTAAAAAAAGTAGTCAAAATGGCGTTCAAGCAAAACTTATAGAGGTGTTAGAGGATGTAGATTATAAAATAAAGCCACATTGTGATATTTCTAATCAATGTGGTGGTTGTAGTCATGCATCCTTAGATTATGAAACTCAATTAAAGTTTAAAACAGAACAAGTTAAAAAACTTTTAGATGAGGGTAATATTAAAGATTATGACTTCTTAGGTATAGAAGAAAGTCCTGTTGTTTTTGAATACAGAAATAAAATGGAATTTACCTTTGGAGATATGGAAAAAGGTGGAGAGCTAACTTTAGGAATGCATGTTAAAAACAGAAACTTTAGTATAATAACTGTTGATAACTGCAAAATAGTTGATAATGATTTTAGAACTATATTAACAACTACATTAAATCATTTTAAAAACACAGAGCTTCCATATTATAAAGTTCTAAAGCATGAAGGTTTTTTAAGAAACTTAGTAGTTAGAAAAGCTATAAATACCGGCGAAATACTTGTTAATTTAGTAACTACAACTCAAAATAGTTATGATTTAACAAAATTTGTTGAAGAATTAAAATCTCTTAATCTTAATGGAAAAATAGTAAGCATTATACATACATTAAATGACTCACTATCTGATGTGGTTCAAGCTGATGAAATAAAAGTTTTATACGGTAAAGATTACATAGTTGAAGACTTATTAGGATTAAAATTTAAAATTAATCCCTTTGCATTCTTCCAGACAAATACAAAGGGTGCTGAAAAACTTTATTCCATGGTTAGAGATTTTATGGGGGACTCTGAAAACAAAATAGTTTTTGACTTATATTGTGGTACTGGTACCATCGGTCAAATAGTAGCCCCAAAAGCAAAAAAAGTCCTAGGAATAGAATTAATTGAAGAAGCAGTAGATGCTGCTAAAGAAAATGCTAAATTAAACAATTTAGATAACTGTGAATTTATAGCAGGTGATGTAGCTAAGGTAATAAAAGATGTAAAAATTAAACCAGATATAATAATTCTAGATCCACCAAGAGCTGGAGTTCACCCTATTGCATTAGATTATGTAATAAAATTTGATGCTAAAGAAATAATTTATGTATCATGTAATCCAAAATCATTGGTAACTGACTTACAAGTTCTTACTAATGCTGGATATAAAATAGATAAGATAAAATTAAAAGACATGTTCCCACATACACCACACGTGGAAACTGTATGTAGACTATATAAGTAATTATAATAAGTTACATTAAAGCTAAGCAAAAGTTTGCTTAGCTTTTTTAATGTAACTTATTAATAACTTAGTTCATCTTATATTATATTTTTTATAAAATTATTGTTATTTTTGTGCCTTCTTTTAACTTACTTTCAATTTGTACATCTCCACCATGGTTTTTAATTATTTCCTTGGAAATAGCCATTCCAAGACCTGAACCTTTGTGAAGTTCACCTGTATTTGTTCCTCTATAATATCTATCAAATATATGCTTTAAGTCTTCTTCACTTATACCTTTTCCATTATCACTTATCGTTATATATATTCTTTCTCTTTTTTCTAATTCAACTCTAATTTTTACATCTTCATCATTATGGACTATTGCATTAAAAATTAAATTTGTTAAGCAACGTTTCAATAAAAGAATATCTACTTCTTTTTCTGCAACTTCTGTTTTAGGAATAAATTCAATATCTCTATTACTATATTTGTTATCATTTAATATAGCTATTATAACTTCTTTAGTTAGGCTTACTAAATTGGCCCTACCTTTTTTTAAAAATAATGCGTTATTTTTTAAACGAGTACTTAAATTTAAATCATTAACTAACTCTGTTATATATAAAGATTTTTGATATATAATTTCACCATATTCTTGTATTTCTTCTTCTGTAAAATCGTAATCACCATTTATAAGTTCTGAATAACCTCTTATAGAAGCTAGTGGAGTTTTTATGTCATGAGATATATTTGCTATCCATTCCTCTCGCATTTTTTCATTTTTCTTTCTTTCAACCTCATTTTCTTTAAGAATAGACGACAATGCATTTAAATTTCTAAATACATTTAAATAAATACCCTTTTCTTTAAATGTTAAATTATAATTTCCCATAGATAAAGTTTTTACTCCATCTATAATTCTTCCAACTGGCTTTGTAAGTCTTCTACTAAATAATAATCCACCTATTATAGCAATTAAACTATCCATGATTAATACCCCTGTTAATATATCTTTCATAAGATTTCCCATAATATTTTCGCTATACATTATAACTGTCTTGCTCAATTTACCCATTGGAAAATTAATTATGTAACTTAACTTTCTATCCCCTATATCAACACTTGATACTAATATGTTTTCTAACCCTTCTGCACCACCTGTATATTTATAAGCATTAACAATATCTACAGGAGTATATTCATCTTGTACCTCTTTAGGCTTTTTATAATTTGTAATTTCTTTTCCACTTTCATCTAATACTTGAACCCAAAGATTATTCTCATCTAAACTTTTTTTACCTTCATCTCTTATAATTATTTCATTATTAGATAATTCTATATTATCCCCAAAAACCCTTGTGAAATTTTCTGGATCTAATTTGACTTCTTTATATGTCATCGGTTCTACTAGCACAAACCCTTGTGATGAATTTTTAATTATAGATACCATTCCTAATGTTACATTTATAAAAAATATAAACACATTTATAAGTACTATTGTTATAACAAATCTTGCAGTAAGTTTTATATTCATAAATTACTCATCCTTTACAACAAGTTTATATCCAAGACCTTTAGCAGTTACTAAATACTGAGGCTTAGATGGATTTTCTTCTATTTTTTCTCTAAGTCTTCTCATATGAACCATTATGGTATTATCAAATCCTATGTAATCTTCACCCCATACTCTATCACATATGTTTTCTTTACTTATTATTTGATTTTTATTATTAGCCAAATAAGCTAATAGTTTAAATTCTTTTGCTTTTAATTCTACTATTTCTCCATTTTTTCTTAATTCAAATTTTTCCTCATCTAATACAAATGGACCAAACTTTATTATACTTTCCTCTTTATTAGCATTTTCAACATAAACACTTCTTCTTAAATGGGCTTTTGCTCTATATGCCACCTCTTTAGGACTAAAAGGTTTTGTTATATAATCATCTGCACCTATAGCAAAACCTAATATTCTATCCAATTCTTCATTTTTAGCAGATAAAAATAATATAGGTACCATAGCCTTTTCTCTCATTTTTTTACATACTTCATATCCTTCCATATCTGGAAGCATTATGTCTAATATAACTAAGTCAGGAAGCTCTCTTTTAAAAACTTCTAATGCTTTACTTCCTGTTTCTGCAGTAAAAACATGATTCAATCCTTCTTTTTTCAAAACTGTTGATAAAAGTTTTAATATTTCAACTTCATCATCTACTAAAAGTATTTTTTTATTATTAATTGATATATCCTCCACACTACCTCATCCTTTCTTAATTAAAACCATATATTTATATCTTTTATTATATACATATAATAACTAAATATAAATGTTTTAAAATTAATATAATTCCTATAGATAAATAAATTTAACTTTTATAATTTAGTTTAAAAAAACTGTTTCAATATATTAAATCTTTATATTGAAACAGTTTTATAAAATAATTATATATTATATTGGTTTAAATTATGATGTTAAGAAATCTAGTATATTCCATCCTGCTTTTGTTTTAGATTTATATAATTCTGTATATCCGCATCTAGCACAACTTATTGTAATAAATTTTTTATTTTGAACATCAAATATTTTAGCTAAATTTCCTCCAGTAGCTTGAAATTCATCATTTTCATATTCATTACATCCACATTTAGGACAAATATATTGTTTTTTCATATCTAATCTCCTTTATATATTTTATCTTTTTTCACTAACAAAGTTTTTATAAGTTATTTTAGGAACTATTATTAACACTAATATAAACATTAGTAAATCTATTCCTGCTATGAACATAGGTGTTTTATACCTTATAAAAGTCGATGAATACATAGCCCATAGTGGAGTCAGTCCTGCATATTTTTGAATTTGTGCTGGTAAAAAGTTTGCTGCTATATATGGTATTCCCATGAATAATCCACTTACCATAAAGGGCATTACTGCATTGTTACTTATAGATGATAATAAAAGTGTTATCTGAGTAAAGAATATACACCCCATTACCATTGTTATTCCTAATATTATAATCATTTGAAGAACTGTTATTGTTGAACCACTATTTCCAAAATACCATAATTCTTTTAATTGTAAATTTAAACCTTCAGCACCTGAGTAATGTATAGCAGAAAATACAATAATTAAATATAGTGACAATAATACTATTGATGTAGCTATACTCCCTGCTATACTTTTTGCCATAACAACTTTTTTCTTTCCATTTTTACTTGAGTTTATCAAATCAGTCATATATGAGTTATACTCAACATTATACATAGATGAAGTTATTATAAGTATAAGCATCCCCATTATTGGTGCTATTCCATAAGTTTTATCAAATACGGAAGCATAATTTTCTAATATATAATTAGGATATGAGCTATCAAATCTTACAAGTACTGAACATAATAACGCCCCTAATATCCAAACTAAAAATACTCTTTTTTTAAGTAGTACTTTTCTTAATTCACTTTTTACTAAATTATACATTTCAATCCTCCTTTATAATACTAAACTTCTTTTGCATCTTCAATATCAAAATAGAACATATAAACATCTTCAAATTTTGGCTCTATTTTATGCACTTCTTTATAAACTGGTTCTTTATCTGCTATTACTCTTATTTCAGTTTTATCTATTCCTCTTTGTATATTTACTACTTTATATTTATTTTGAATATCTCTAATTATATCTTCATTGTCTGTATTTATTACATATACTTTATCTTTCATATTTTCTAGAATTTCTTTATGACTGCCCTTTACAAGTAATGTTCCATCTTTAATTATTATTGTTTCTCTTGCTATAGACTCTATATCAGATATTATATGAGTTGATAAAATTATTATTTTATCTCTAGATATTTCACTTAATAAATTTCTAAATCGTGTTCTCTCTTGAGGATCAAGACCTGCTGTAGGTTCATCTAGAACTAATATTTTAGGATTATTTAACAAAGCTTGTCCTATACCAACTCTTCTTTTCATACCACCAGAAAATTTCTTTAATGATTTATTTCTAACGTCATATAACCCAACTAAATGTAATATTTCATCTATTTTTTCTTTAAGACCATCTTTTGAAATACCTTTTAATGCTGCCATATAATTTAAAAATTGTTTTGCTGTAAAATTACCATAACCTTCAAAATGCTGTGGTAAATACCCTAAAACATCTCTATATTTTTCATCTAATGATTTTATATTTTCACCGTTATATAAAATCTCTCCACTATCACTTGTAAGTAATGTTGTTATTTGCTTCATAAGTGTTGTTTTTCCTGCTCCATTAGGTCCTAAAAGACCATAAACACCACTTTCTAATGTAACTGTTAAATCATTAGTTACTCTTTTTTTCCCAAAGCTTTTATTTAAATTTTTTATTTCTAATTTATTCATAGTATAAATACCTCCTAAAATTCTATTATTTACTTTCTATTCTTTTAAAACTATTAAACATATATATAATGCTTGCTATAGTTATCATTACTAATATAGCTAATATGGCTTTAATTAAACTTATATCATATCCAAATACACTTATATCACCTAAGTACATTCCTATTAAATTATTCCCCTGAAATATTAAGTCTGGATAATTACCAAAATTTAATATACTAATTATGTCTGCTCCCCCTATTTCAATTAAAAACTTACTTATAGGTTTTATTAAAAATACTAATATTTTGCCTAAAATTATGTATACACCAAATATAGATATTGATGCCATAGAACTTTCTGTTTTAAATGATATTATAGCCCCTATGATTGATAAACTTAAAAGTAAAACTAATACAAAAACTATTTTTAAAGCTACATATTGTATTATGGTAAAAGAACCCTCTAGCATCATAAAGTTATCAACAATTCTAAAAGCTTGTAAATCTCCGTTAATAGGTCTACCATACTTTAAGAATGTCTCAATGAATGTTATAGTTAAAAACCCTACGTATGCTACTATTGGAACTACAATTGCTAACATCCCTTTAGAACTAAGTGCCTTATATTTATTTTTAGATGTTAGTATTAATGTATCCATTGATGAAACCACTTCATCACTATATATATTGCAAATTAACATTGCAATTATAGACAATAATCCTATTAATGCTAATGGATGAGCTACTTTATGGTTATATACCTTCCAAAAATCCACATCCTTATAGTTCATAACCTTTACTTTATCTAATTTTTCCTGAGCCATATTTCTCATTTTTTTGCTACTACTATCATTTGCAGATTGATTTGCTAACTGTTCAAGTTCATTAATTTTTATTTCAAAATTTTCTGATGCTAAAACACTGCCCTCTCTCATATCTACAAAACCATAATTTTCTTGTTCTAAATAAGATCTCTCACTTTCCAGTTGCGGATTTAAAAACACCATGACAAGTGATAAAACTATAAATATTGCCAATGCAATTATTCCATTCTTATTTTTTATCAATTTATTTAATTCTAATCTAAACAATATTATCTCCTCCTGACAAATATAATTTTAAATATTTAACCTTACACTTAAGTAACCATAAACTTAAATAAACCTTAAATAAAAAAAACAACTAGTAAACCTAGTTGTTTAGAATTAAATTCTATTTTATTAAATATGCATTATATAATTTTTAATAATAGTTTTTGTTAAGCTAGAAACTATCCCACCTATACAAACTAGTACAAGTGCAATAACAAAAACTATAGGTTCTTTTACCATTTCTTACACTTCCAAATCCTTTTTAAATCCTTATTTTTTAATTGTATGTCTAAAAATCTTTCTTTCTATAAAAAAATACTGTTATATACATGATAGCCATAAAAATAACTATGGCTAATATTATAAAGATTAATAGTTGAATATTATTTAGTAATTGTCCACCATTAAACACTTTTAAGTATTGACTAAATTTACTTTCAAACATAATGTTAATTATCACTATAAAGACTATAAAATAAGCTACCATACCAACCTTATTTCCTAATGTATAATATATTAAATAGTAAATACTTATTGATAATAATAATATTATTAACGTTAATATTGCATCTTTTATAAATATATCCATAGGTAATTTAATAATAAATTTATCTAATAATTCATTAATAACAAATCCTAATATTCCTCCTATAATAATTATTATTGCTGACCCTAAAAACTTTGATATTATATATTCATCCCTAGACATACCTATACTTAAAAATAATATATGATTTTTTTGCCTTACTTCATATTGTATGGTGGCAATATTAGCTATTGCCACCATACTAATTAAATAATTATAATAATTTCCTCTATTAGTTAACAACATCAAAATTATAGGCAGTAAAAGAAACATTATATTTAAATAGCCTTTATAATTTAAAATTTGTAATTTAACCTCTTTGCCTATTGATTTAATCATCATATTTTAACCTACCAAATCATTATATTCTATTTTCTTTTTAATATCATTATTAATTCTAACGTTGCATTTTGTATTAAAACACTATCTTTAAATTCTTTTTTTACACCCTCTACATCAGAAGTTAGAGCTTCAAATCCATAAGAACTCTTTCTTATTCCTTCAAAATATTTTTCATTTTCTTTAGTTAGAATACCTATATCTCCCTTTACTATTTTATAAGTATCTAACACTTCTTCTTTACTTTTAGAAAATACAATTTTTCCATTGTTTATATAAGTTATATAATCTGCTATCTTTTCAAGATCTGAAGTTATATGAGTAGATAACAATACACCTACATTTTCATCTTGTATTAATTCCCTTAATATATTTAAAACCTCTGCTCTAACAACTGGATCCAATCCTGCTGTTGGCTCGTCCATTATTATAAATTTTGCATTATGGCTAAGGGCTATTGAAAGTGAACATTTCATTTTCATCCCTTTAGAAAGTTCTTTAAACTTTTGACTTTTATTAAGTCCAAATTTATTTAAATATTTATAAAAGGCTTCAAAACTCCATTCTTTATAAAATGGTGCTACAAGTTTTGCATTATCTTCTATTGATAAATGTTCATAAAAATATCCTTCATCATATACAAATCCTATTTGTTCTTTTATTTCTTTTTCAAATTTTAAATTATCTTTTTCAAAAACTTTTATTTCTCCACTATCTTTTTTTACTAAATTCATTATAAGCTTTATAGTTGTAGTTTTACCTGCACCATTTTGTCCTATAAAACCCATGATATATCCTTTAGGAAGAGTAAATGATATATCTTCCAATTTAAAATTTTTATATGTCTTGGTTAAATTCTTTACTTCTAATATATTTTCCATATAAGCTCTCTCCTTCTAACTATATCTGTAAATAGGTTTTGTAACCTATTTACTTTTCTTCATATAAAACTTCTAGTATTTCTTTCATTTCTTTTAATGAAAGCTGTATCTTTTCACTTTCCTCTATTGCTTTTGTAAAATATTCTTCTATATTTCTTATAATTAGCTCCTTTACAAGCTCCTTATCTTGAGCCGAAACGAAAGACCCCTTTCCAGGTACTGTATAAATATAACCATCTCTTTCAAGTTCTTCATAAGCTCTTTTTGTTGTTATTACACTTATTCTCAAATCCTTAGCTAAAGCTCTTATTGAAGGTAATGGTTCGTTTGCAGATAATTTATTCATAAGTATATCATCTTTTATCTGTTTTTCTATTTGAGAGTATATCGGCTCTCCTGAGGAATTGTTTATTATTATATTCATCTTCCTCCTCCTAACTGTTTATGATAAATCTTTATTACAATATCCCTTTATTGATAAAGTCGTTATTATCCCATAAATCACTAACCCTATTAAAAATATTAATGGTATTATTAAAAATCCATTTTCTATGCTTTTCATAAAGAAACCTACAACTTTTTTTGAAGCCGATGGAAATATCTTTTCTGCTAAAAAAATCACTAACATTGGTAAATATATTATTCCTAATAGTGTAAATCCACTATATTTTACTGCCACATCATAACTAGCTTTATAAAAAATATAATTTGGAACGCATATGATCACTACATAATATAAGAATGAGAATGATTGAGAAAACAACAACATCTTTAAATCTTCACCACTTATTTTTCCCAAAACAAAAATTATAGACAATAGAAATATTGATGTTATAAAATACACTAATAAGTAAAAAGTATATTTGCTTACTACTACATCTTTTCTATCAACAGGAAAACTATTTATTAACATATCATAATATTTACGTGTCTCTTCTGTTGCTGTAAATTTATTTAATATTATTGGTATAAATAAAGTTGCAAATATATATATTGGAAAATAAACTGGTGCTTTAGCACCAATTATCGTTAAAACTACCATAACGCATCCTACAAGTAAATTCATTATAATTAATGGATTTTTGCTAGTTATCATATCTTTTTTAAGTAATGCATTCATATATTATACCTCCTATAAATCTCTTTTTTCATATATTACAACAGATAAAGTAGCTAATATTCCAGTTATAGCTAATACCCCCATAATAAGTATTATATTAAATTGAATACTAGTATTAGAAATAAATTTTGTTATATTGCCTTGATTAAATTTAAAAATATTATTTATAAACATAAATCCTATCATAAAAACTACAAGTGTTACATAGTAACTTATCTTAGCTGCTTTAATTCCTAATGAGAAATATGAAAAATAATACATTGATAAAATTACTAATGAATAAAGCAATATTGATTTTAATGAATGTATATTTACGCCTGCAAACTTTGTAGGAATTGCTATTAATAAAATCTCATTTAATATTATTGACACTATACATCCTATCATTGCCACTACTATTGAAGCTATAAATTTACCTAAAACATAATCTTTTCTTGTACAAGGATAACTAAGTGTAGACTTATAAACACCATCTCTATTTTCAAGTTCTGTATAACTAAGTCCTCCTATTACAAAAACCATAATAAGATAATTTATAAAATCTTGTCCTTGTGTCATAGCTATTACTGTCATACTTATCAATAACACTATAAATTGTGAACCTTTTAATGATAAAAGCTGTATTTTTAGATCTCTTTTTATTACATTTAACATCTTAATCCGCTCCCCATTACATCTTTAAATTCGTTATTATATATTTTCAACTGCTTCTCTGCTTTTAAATACCATAATGTCTTCTAATGTTGGTTTTTCCAAAATCACACTATCTTTAAATATAGCCTTTATTTTTGATACATTATTAGTTAAAGCCTCAAATCCAAAACTCGTTATATTTATTGATATAAATGCTTTTCTATTTTCATCATTTAATAAACTTTTATCACCTTTTACAATTCGATATTCTTCCAATACATCAATTGTAGGTTTAGAAAATTCTATTTTTCCTTTATTAATATAAGTTATATAATCAGATATTCTTTCAAGGTCTGATGTTATATGTGTTGATATTAAAATAGCTATATCTTCATTTTGAATTACCTTTTGAAATATATCTAAAAGTTCTTCTCTAACAATTGGATCAAGACCTGCAGTTGGTTCATCCATTATTAAAAACTCAGCATTGTGACTAAGTGCTATAGCAATTGCAAATTTCATTTTCATACCCTTTGAAAGTTCTTTTACTTTTTGATCTTCATTTAATCCAAATATCTTTAAATATTTGCTAAAAGTTTCAAAACTCCACTGCTTATAAAAGTTAGAAATTATTTTAGCATTTTTCTTTATAGATAATTTTTCATAATAAAAACAATCATCATATACAAAACCAATTTTTTCTTTTATTTCTTTAGAATACTTAACATTATCTTTTCCAAATATCTTAATTTCTCCACTATCTCTTTTTAATAAATTCATTATTAATTTTATTGTTGTAGTTTTACCTGCTCCATTTTCACCTATAAATCCCATTATATATCCTTTTTCTAAATTAAAAGATACATCATCTAATTTAAAATCTTTATAGGTTTTTGTTATATTTTTTATCTCCAAAACATTTTTCATACTCCTCAACTCCTTTAATACTTATATATAATTTCTAATTTTTCTTTCATATTATCTAAGGATAAATTTATTTTTTTCCCTTCATTTATGCCTTTTAAAAGATATTTTTTAACATTATCCATTATAGTATATTTTATAAATTCTTTATCCTTATCTGAGATAAAAGTTCCCTTTCCTGGAACTGTATAAACAAATCCTTGCTTTTCTAATTCTTCATAAGCTCTTTTAGTCGTTATTACACTTATTTTTAATTCCTGAGACAAAGCCTTTATAGATGGTAATATATCATCTAATATAAGTTTATCTTCAAATATCGATTTTTTAATTTGTTCTTCTATTTGTGAGTATATTGGCTTTCCAGAAGAATTATCAATTACAATATTCATAATACCCCTCTTCTTCAACATTATTTATATAGTGAGTATACTCACTATATACAGTTGTAATAAAAAAAATTATTTTTCTATCTTTTCTCGTTTTTTAAAGAAAATTAAATGCTCCAAAACTATAGCTATACAAAACATTATAATTATAAACATAATTTTCATAAATCCTATTTCCTTTATAAATTTTATTTTTAATTTGTATATATCCTATATACACAGTATATACTCTATATACACACCTTGTCAATAAAAATTTAAATTAATTTTTTGTAATTATAATTATCTTCTATAAAAATATTTAAATTTATACATCAAATTTTTGTTATCAGTTAAGAAAAAATATAAATAAAACCTAAAGCAATCAAAGCTGATTCTAAAAAAGTACGTTTAGTATTATTAGGAACATAGTTAGTAATAATCACCACAACTATTTAACTGTTCACTATTAACTTTTAACTGAAATAATCTGTTAGTTATTGATAAAATATTAATTTGAGTTTTCTCACTTGATAACTGAATAAGTTTAAAAATTAACTTGGAACACTATATATTTGAACAATTAGTTATAAAAATTAATCATTTCAAAATTATTTGACATATTTTTTAATTTATGATAAGCTTTTCAATGATAATTCAATAAAATTTTAAGTTAAATTCAATTTAACTTACTTTTAGAATAGGTTATAAAAGTAATTTTACTTTTATATAAAAGGGGAAGTTGGGTGTAAATCCCGCGCGGTCCCGCCACTGTAAAAGATTATTTTTTCTATATCAATAATCTTTAGCCAGAATACCTGCCTATTTTTTCACTACAATAGCCTACGAGAGATGGGGATAGTGTTTATATAAGTTTGTACTTATACCTATTTAGCCACTTAAGGTTAAATAGGTTTTTTTATTTATAAAAATTAAAGGAGTTTTATTTATGAGATCAAAAAATATAAAAAAAACAATTATGAAAACTTTATGCACTACACTTTGCATTGCTATGACAGTTTCATTTATGGGTTGTTCTAGTAATAATAAGTCTACTAATACAAATAGTGTATCTACTGAAAACAGTTCTACCAAGGAAAATAAAAATTCAAGCTATCCTGTAACTATAAAAAATTATAATGTGAATAACGAAGAAATTGAAATTACTTTTGATAAGGCACCAGAAAGAGTTTTAACAACTAACCAAACTACAACTGAATTGATGCTAGACTTAGGATTAGAAGATAAGCTAATTGGTACATGCTATTTGGACAACCCTATATCAGAAAAAGTTAAAGACAAATATGCAAAAATTCCAGTTGTATCTGAAAAATATCCTACTAAAGAGCAAGTTTTATCTTTAAATCCAGATTTTATATTTGGATGGAAAAGTGTCTTTGCCGATAAAACACTTGGTGATGTAAGCGAATGGATAGGCAGAGGTACTAATACATTTGCTCAGCGTAATACCGTTAAATCCGTTGGAAATTATACTGTTGAAAATTTATTTAAAGATATTGATGACTTAGGAACTATATTTAATATAAAGGATAAAACAGATAAATATATACAAGACAATAAAGATAGATTAACTAAAATAGAAGAAAAAACAAATTCTATTGACAAGAAAAAAACAACATTAATTTTAGAATCAGAAGAAAAAGGTGATTTTAGATTATATGGCAAGAATGATCTTGTAAGTGATATGGCTTTAAAAGCTGGATTAGAAAATTTAGGTGAAGAATCTGGAACTGTAAGTTTAGAAAATATAGTTAGTTTAAATCCTGACACTATTCTTCTTATCCATGATGGCGACGGAAAAGATATTCACGATCCTGAAATTGCTAAAATTTTCACTTCTAATGAGGCCTTGAAAAATGTAACTGCCGTTAAAAATAATGCAATAGTTGTTACTGGGCTTGCTGAAACTTGGGCCGGTGGAATTCGTGTAGTAGATGCTATTGAACGCTACTCTAAAGAATTATATCCTGAATTATATAAATAGGTGATTTATGAAAAATAAAAACTTTTCAAATATACTAAGTAAATATAATTATTTAATAGTTATTGCTTTAATGTTGCTTTTATTAGTATCTATAGTTTTAGCAGTGTCTATAGGTTCTGTAAAACTTCCTGCCACTGATGTTTATAGTATAATTTTAAATAAACTTTTTGGTACAAGTTTAAAAGGAAAGTCAATTCCACAGGCATCTATTGATATAGTTTGGCAAATACGATTGCCACGAGTTTTTCTTGGTGTAATAACTGGGTTAGGATTATCTCTTGGTGGAACGGTTATGCAAGCTACAGTGCAAAATCCATTAGCTGATCCTTATCTTTTAGGGATTTCCTCCGGAGCCACACTAGGTGCTACTTTTTCAATATTAATTGGTGCCTCCACATTATTTACTGGAGTTTTACAAAATACAGGTGTAACCTTTTGGGCTTTTATAGGAGCTTTACTCGCCTCAATAGTAGTCTTTAAACTTTCTAATTTAGGTGGAAGAGCTACATCTGTAAAATTAGTTCTTTCTGGTATGGTAGTTAACTTAATATGTTCTGCCTTATCAAGTTTTATGATTTATCTTACAAACGATAACAGTGCCCTTCACTCACTTTCATATTGGAGTATGGGTTCTTTAACTGGTGCTAAATGGACAAACTTATTGATACCTACAATCGTAGTTGTATTTTTTATTATAATCTTTATTATACAATCTAGGGTTATGGATGTAATGCTTTTAGGTGATGAAACTGCTATAACTTTAGGTATAGATTTAAATAAATATAGAAAGTTTTATTTAATTAGCGTTTCAATTTTATCAGGGGTTCTTGTTTCATGTTGTGGAATGATAGGTTTTGTAGGATTAGTTATTCCTCATATTACCCGTAGTTTAGTTGGTTCAGACCATAAGAAACTTTTACCAACTACTGTACTTCTAGGTGCTATATTCTTAGTTTGGGCAGATGTGCTATCCCGTATAATACTGAAAAATATGGAAATGCCTATTGGCATAATTACTTCACTTTTAGGTGCACCATTTTTTATTTATATTATGATAACACGTGCTTACGGATTTGGAGAAAGGTAGCTTATTATGAATTTAGATATTAAAGATTTAAATGTTGCTTTTGGTAATAAAACTATTGTAAATAATGTCTCTTTAACTGTAAAAAATGGTGAGTTTGTTGGATTAATAGGTCCAAATGGAAGTGGTAAATCTACCCTTTTAAAGTCTATTTACAGAGTATATTCTCCTAAATCTGGAGTTATGCTTTTGAATGGAAAAAACCTCTTAAATATACCAATTAGAGACGTTGCTAAAAATTTAGGAGTTGTTAGTCAATTCAACAATCTTGCTTTTGATATGACTGTAGAACAAATGGTTTTACTAGGTAGAAGCCCTCATAAAGGTCTTCTTGAAATTGATAACGATAAGGATATTGACATAACTCATGAAATGCTTAAAAAAGTTGATATGTTTGACTATAGATATAGAAGTTTTTTAACTTTATCTGGTGGTGAAAAACAACGTGTTCTACTTGCAAGGGCACTAGCTCAACAAGTGAAATTACTTATTCTTGATGAGCCCACTAATCACCTTGATATAAAGTATCAACTTCAAATATTAAAGTTAACAAAATCTTTAGGTATTACTGTAATTGCTGCATTGCACGATTTAAATTTAGCTGCTTCTTATTGTGATAAATTATATGTTATGCATAATGGTAATATTGCTGCAACTGGAGCACCTAATGAAATATTAACAAAAGAGCTTATTAAAGATGTTTATGAAGTAGACTGTACTATTCACAAATATCCAAATAAAAATTCAATTTATATAACTTTTGAAGACTTTTAATGAATATGAAAAAATAAGAGACTACACATTTATTTGATTATACCTAAAGGAGGTGTTTTTATGTCAATAGCAATTATGTCTTGTAGAAAACTAATTGGTAAATGCGCTGGAACTGGATGCCTTAATGCTTTTAATAACGATTTAGATGCTTTTACTATTTATAAAAATAAAAAGGAGACTTTGGCTAGTTTTTTCTATTGTAGTGGCTGTTCAAGTACATTAGGAAACGATGAAGATTGGCAACATAAAATAAATCAATTAAAAAATAAAAATGTTGATACTATTCATATTGCTCTTTGCATAGATGTCGAATGTGATAACTACTCTAAACATGAAAAAATATTAAAAGCTAATGGCTTTAAAGTAATACATGGAACCCATAAGTAAATACATATATTATAAACATTATAAAAAGTAGGTATCATATATATACCTACTTTTTAACTTCTTTATTTAATATCTTAAATATTTCTAAAACTTCTTATTTTATATTCCATATTTATAAACTTTATCAGGATCTGAGCCTATCCTTATCCCTTTATCTAATTGTTGAATTTTGAATAAATCCTCTTCATTTATCTCAAAATCAAATATCTGTGAGTTTTCTTTTATTCTTGTTATATTTGTTGATTTAGGAATAGTTACAACACCCATTTGCAAATCCCATCTTAGTACAATTTGAGCTATCGTTTTTCCGTATTTTTTTGCAAGATCCTTTAAGAGTTTATTGTCAAAGATTTTACCTCTCATTAAAGGTGACCATGCTTCTAATTGTATATTATTCTTTTTACAAAACTGTCTTAACTCATTTTGAATTAGTAACGGGTGAAACTCTACTTGATTTATCATTGGCATAATTTCAGCATCTGCCATTAAATTTTTTAAATGTTTAACAGTAAAATTACTAATACCTATTGCTTTTATATATCCTTCTTTATAAAGCTTTTCTAGAGCTCTCCATGATTCATTGTGTAATAGGTTAGGCCAATGAATTAAATATAAATCAAGATAATCTGTTCCAAGTTTTTTTATAGAAGTTTCAAAAGCTTTTAAAGTTTTCTCATAACCTTGGTCTGAATTCCAAACCTTACTAACTAAAAATATTTCTTCTCTAGACAATCCACTCTCTTTTATTGCAATGCCAACACCTTCCTCATTATCATAGTAAGAAGCAGTATCTATATTACGATATCCAATTCTAAGCGCTTCTTTTACTGATTCAATAACTGTATGTCCATCTTCAACCTTATAAGTACCAAATCCAAGCCAAGGCATTTTTACTCCATTATTTAAAGTTGTGTAACTTTTTATATCTTTCATTTTAATTATCCTTTCTAAATATGTGTTAAATAAGTTTTTTAATATCATTTATATTATAATGAATATATGGTAAAATTTCCTTATCATTTGATATTATTTTAAAGTAAATATATTTTAAATAAAACAAAAGAAAGGCAATTTCTATGCATATGAAAATTGATGATACAGATATTAAAATATTAAAAGAACTTCAACAAGATAGTCGTTTATCTATTAGAGAATTATCTAAAAGAGTAAACCTATCTCCTCCTTCTGTAGCAGAAAGGATAAGAAAATTAGAAGATAGCGGAATAATTGAAGGTTATACTATAAAAATAAATGAAACAGCTTTAGGATTAAATCTTCAATGTATTATCCAAATTGATCTTAAAAATAGTGAATTTGAAAAATTCAAAGATTTTATTTATAATCACCCTCGTGTAAATTTTTGTTATAGAATAGCTGGTCATTCCTGTATTCTTGTAAAATTAAGTGCTAAATCTATTTTAGAAATTGAAGAATTTGTTGACTCTGTTGCATCTTTAAATGCTACTACCTCTACCTATATTATATTTTCACAGATTCCTACCAATAAAAGCATTGAAAAATTTTTTCAATCTACTTAATATTTTTATTATAAATTATTATATTTATTAGGGAGGAAAATTTGATGGAATCGAACATAAATTCTATAGAAAATAATGATTATTATAAAAAATTATTAACGATTTTTATTAGATTAAAACCTAAATATAAAAAAGACCTTAATAAAATTATTATAACTTCCTTTCAAGATGTTATAAGTGAGTCCGATGAAAAAAGAATATATACTGTTTATAAAATAAATATAAACTCTGAAAATTTTGTTTTGAAAAAATCAGAAGAGAGCGAAATCTTTATATATAAAACATTTCTAGAGAGTAAAAATTTACCTACCCCCAAAATGTTTGGTTATACTTTTGAATATGATGAATATTGGATTTTAATTGAGTATATAGAGGGAACTGATTTGAAAAAGTTTAATGAACAAATAGCTTTAAATAGCTCTATTAGTTTGTCTAAGATTTTTAATAAGTATTGGGTAGAAAATGATTTTGATAAACATAAACTAGATAATAGATTTGAAAAATATTATGCTCGAATAATTAAAAGATCAAAATGCTTAACTCATCATGCTAATTTATCAAAAGCTTATAAATGTTTTTTAGAAAGGCAACTAACTTGTCCTCGTACACTTTGCAATGGAGATTTAATGCAAATAAATGCAATAAATAGTTCAAATGATGTTTTAATAATTGATTGGGGCTTTGGCGGAATTATGCCCTATTCATTAGATATTGCTAGATTGATATCTCATGGAGCAGAAAGAGATGACCCCTTTTATATGACAAATGATTTAAGAAATTTATTTGCAAAAAAACTATACAAACTGCTAAATACAGAAACTTTAACTTATAGTCAATATATTTTTGACATAAAACTTTCAATGCTAAATGAGTTCATTGAATTTCTGGAATATAATTTTAATAATCCAAATGAAGAAAAAGATCATTATTACAACTACTATTTAAAAAGAGCCAATAAATTAGCTGATGAACTACTTGATTATGTTAATCAGAAAGATAACTGTGTAATTTCTGATATAATAATATAAAAATATATAAACTATTACTATTATGTAAATAATAACTATATATAGCGTTCCAAGTTGACTTTTAAAATTATCCATTCCAAAACTTGGATACCTAAAATAGTGAGACATGCTCCGAATCACTTAAAATTCAACACTGTATCTTGTGTAAAAATATTTTAAAGTTATTGAATAAATTTTAATTGGAGCTTGTTTCCCTATAGAAGTAGTATTCTATATTTATTGAACCTAATATTTTTATGTAAATCAAAGTTTTATTAATATGTACTATTATAACCATATTGTTTTTATTTTTTTATAATAAATTAAATTATATTTTGAACAGAATATTTTAATTCTGTCTTACATGAAAATGTATGTGAAATGATAGGAATCTGTGAACAATCAAAAGAAAATAAGTACAATAACTACAAATAGTTTTTATATTTTATAAACTTAAATACATACTAAATATTTATAAAATACTTAGTATGTATTTAAGTTTAATTTTAATTATTACATATGAAAACAAGCTGAAACTTAAATCCATTTATCAAATTTCTATTACAATTCTTTTAAAGCTTCACTTAATACTTTTCCAATAGAATCCTTTATAACTAAATTAGCTTTATTATCATATGGTGTGGCTTCTTTATTTATAAGAATTAAATTTTTTCCTCTAAAATATTCCAATAATCCTGCTGCTGGATACACAACTAGAGAAGTTCCACCTACAATAAATGTATCTGCTTGTGATACTGATAAAATCGACTTTCTTAAAATATCACTATCTAAACTTTCTTCATATAGAACTACATCTGGCTTAACAGTATCACCACAAACTTCACATACTGGTATGTTATTATTACTTTTTAATATATAATCCAAGTTGTAAAATTTATTACATCCCATACAGTAATTTCTATGAACCGAACCATGTAGTTCTAAAACATTTTTAGATCCAGCTAGTTGGTGTAACCCATCAATATTTTGAGTTATAATAGCATTTAGCTTTCCTACTTCTTCTAGTTTAGCTAATGCTTTGTGTGCTAAATTAGGTTTAGCATCTTTAAAAATCATTTTATCCTTATAAAATCTAAAAAATTCATCAGTATTACTCTTAAAAAAGCTATGACTAAGCATTACTTCTGGTGGGTAATTATATTTATTTTTAGAGTTATATATTCCTTGATTAGATCTAAAATCTGGAATATTACTTTCCGTTGAAACTCCTGCTCCTCCTAAAAATACAATGTTAGTACTATTTTTTATAATATCTTTTAATAATTCTATTTTATCCATAAAACCCTCACTCAAATTTTTTATATATCAAATTAGAATTTAATATATAAATATTATATATAACCAAATAAAATTATGCATCAATTTCTATTAATATTTTTAAATTTTATTTAATATAAATTACATCCAAAGGTCTTTTATGCATTCCAAATTTCTAAATTAATATATTCTATTTAACATGAATATAAAATTTTCACTTGAATTAAAATTTCAATTTAAAATCTACATATACTTATTATTTATTTTATTACTCATCTTATTCATTAATCTAAAAAACTTTCTATGGTTTATAATTCATAAATTTCAAAAATCAAATAGTAGTTATTTGAAATTTTTTTAAACATAAAAAAAGAAGTAGATATTCTACTTCTATGTTTCCAAAATGGCTCCGCGAAAAGGATTCGAACCTTCAACCTATCGGTTAACAGCCGAGTGCTCCACCGTTGAGCTATCGCGGAATATTACCTGGCAACAACCTACCCTCCCACACAGTCACCCGTGCAGTACTCTCGGCGTCTAGAGGCTTAACTTGCCTGTTCGGAATGGAAAGGAGTGTTACCCTCTAAACCATCATCACCAGATTTTAATTTAATATAAGCGGCATATTTCGTCGTTAACTTCAGTCGTTGTGATACTCACTTATGTACTCATAAGCTCTGTTTCTCACTTCTTTGTTGCCTAGAACTACTTGCTTTTATTAACTTAAATATTAATATTTTTATATTAAATT